>DASQVJ010000476.1:0-7306 GCA_035640835.1 Bryobacteraceae bacterium | reverse complement strand
CTTCCTGTCTGTTTCACCGGCCGGTTTTTTGTTTACGGCCAAGGAAGTCATAATCGAAGTTGTGTCCTCCCCGTCCGCCGTTAATCTCTGCGACTCCTGCCAGAACGTACGGCTGATTCATAATGACCGAGGGTCTACGTTTCTCCTCTGCCAGCTCTCAAAGATCGATCCGCGCTTTCCGAAATATCCTCGCTTGCCGGTTACATCCTGCTCCGGCTACAAAGCCCAACCAGCAATAAAAATTACGAGCTGTTGATTGTCCTCTCAGTTCGTGACACTTCGTCCCAGGAACGGACAGTTCTAAGGGCAATCGGGCTGAAAATAAGCTTAAATGGCGCATTTCCTTTTGGCGATCCAGGTGCTACAAAGGACAGTACGCAATTGGAGGATGTAAATGCTTCACATCTGCCTCGTGGCCTTGCTCCTGTCGCTGTCCGCTTCTGCCGCTGACCGCGCAAGCCTCTTTTATTGGAAGGGGAAGATCGCACCTGGACTGGCTGTGGAAATCATTGGCGTAAACGGCGACGTTCGAGCCGAGTACTCGGACGGCAGTGAAGTGGAAATCATGGCGAATATGCCTGATGAGTCGGAGCCTTCGAACGTTAACGTCACTTTGGTTGAGCACGAAAGTGGTGTGACGGCGTGCGCCGTTTTTCCGCAAGGCTCTTATGCGTCCGCTTGCAGTCGTGAAGTTTCAGTAAGCGGGACGAACACCAGTGGCGACATGCGCGTTAACTTCACGGTGCGCATACCGCGTGGTGTGAACCTCGTTGGCCGGACTGTCAACGGCCAGGTCGAAGCCAAGCACCTGCGGAGCGACGTTAAGGTAAACACGGTGAACGGCCGCATCAGCATTTCCACCAGCCGCAGCGCTGAGGCGCATACCGTCAACGGATCCATCACAGCGGCTCTTTCCAGCCCGGCCCGTTGCTCGAAGTCTGTCTTCACAACAGTGAACGGAAGTATCACGCTAGCCCTGCCGAAGACAGCGGATACAGTGCTTCACGCCCAGACGGTGAACGGAAGTGTGCGTTCCGATCTTCCGGCGATAGGCGCGCGGAGAAAGTCGGCCAAGCTTCTGCAGGCACGACTCGGCAATGGTTCGGCCTCCCTGAAGGCGAACACGGTAAACGGGCATATTGTTCTGCGTCGGTCTTCCGAGATCTAGGATCCGGACGTCCAGGACGCGCTCGTTTCGGCGAGCCACAATTCGAAAGGATCATTTATGGAACAGCTTCTTCGCAACCTGCGATTTGGCATGCGGACGCTTGTGCGCAGCCCCGGGTTCACCATCGTTGCAGTGCTTGCGCTGGGCTTGGGAATCGGTGCAAACACCGCGATCTTCAGCGTCGTCGACACCGTTCTCCTTCGACCATTGCCCTATGCCGATTCCGATCGCATGGTTCTTCTCTGGGAGCGCAGCCCGAAGATGGACCAGATGTCCGTCGCCTATCCCAATTTCCTCGATTGGAAGCAGCAATCATCGTCATTCACGCACCTGGTCGCACGGCAAGCTGACGGCTTCACTCTCACGGGTGAAGGTGATCCGGAGCGGCTTGAAGGCTCCAGCCTCTCGTCCGACTTCTTCCCCTTCGTGGGAGTGAAGCCCATCTTAGGCCGCGGGTTCAGTGCGGCAGAGGACCGGCCAGGCGCTGCGAAAGTCGTGGTCATCAGCTATGCACTCTGGGAGCGGCGGTTCGGCAAGGACCCCAACATCATCGGGCGAAAGATTCGCCTGACGCCCGACATCTTCGAGATCATCGGCGTGATGCCGCAAGGCTTCCGCTTTCCGTACACGCATCTTCGAGCGGACATCTACGCACCCATCGGTCGCAAAGGCTCCGACACGAACATGAGCAACAGGGGTAATCATCCCGGGATCACTGTTTACGGCAAACTTCGCGAAGGCGCGACGATCAATCAGGCGAGAGCCGAGATGGGTGTGATCGCCAAAAGCCTCGAACGGCACTATCCGGATTCTAACCGCGACCAGGCTGTCGGAATGGACTTCGTGCATGCCCAGGTGGTGAAAGACGTCCGCTCCTCGCTTATTCTTCTTCTTGGTGCCGTGGCATTCGTTCTCCTGATCGCTTGTGCGAACGTTGCGAACCTCTTGCTGGCTCGAGGTGCGTCGCGCGCGCAGGAGATGGCGGTTCGGACAGCCATGGGCGCTAACTGGAAGCAGATCTTTTCCCAGCTCATCACGGAGAGCGTTCTGTTGTCGTTCCTGGGCGGCATTGCCGGCATGATCATCGGGTTCTGGGCCTTACAGGGCCTGTTGCTCCTCATTGATGAAACTTCGCGACAGACCTTCGCACCCGTCATCGATCGCCGAGTGCTCGCGTTTACGTTTGGGCTCTCGATCGTGACAGGATTGCTTTTTGGGCTAGCTCCTGCCTTGCAGTTTGCCGGTCGAGATCTGAATGACAATCTCAAGGAGGGCGGCCGCCGCAATACATCGGACCGTCGGCGAAATCGAACGAGAAGCCTGCTCGTGGTCGGCGAAGTCGCGTTGTCCCTGGTTCTTTTGATCAGTGCGGGGCTGATGATCAAGAGCTTCCATCGCATGCTGAGCACATCGCCCGGTATCTCGCTGGACGGCTTGGCCACCGGCGTTGTGGGTTTGAAAGGCGATGACTTCAAGGAGCCGGCTCAAGTCCTGGCGTACCAGGAGAGAGCACTCGAGCGTTTGAAAGCGCTTCCGGGTGTCATCTCGGTGTCCGCGAGCATGCCTCTTCCCTTAAGCAATAACGGATGGCAGACAAACGTTCGCAAAGAAGGCACGACGAACGATCCCCAGAACACGTTGTTAGTGGATTACATGCGGATCACACCAGCCTACTTCTCAACTCTCGGTGTCCCTGTGATCTCCGGACGCATGTTCGAACAGACGGACCGCGACTCGATGCCTCGTGTCGCCATCATCGACGAGACTTTCGCACGGAAGCACTATCCGAACGAAAACCCTCTTGGGAAGCGGCTCGTGATGTTCCTGGCAAGCCAAAAGAAGGAGTTCACGTGGGAGATCGTGGGTGTTGTCGGACACGTCAAGACTTATGGCGTGGATGAAGAGTCGAGAATTGAACTGTACGTCCCGTTCGCGCAGATGCCGACCCCGAGCATGTATTTCGTCGCCAAGACGAACGGAGATGCGGCGACACTCGGGAGCGCCATGCGCTCGGCACTCGTCGAGGTGGATCGAGGACAACCCTTGTTCGCAATACAAACCATGCGCGAGATGTTCGATTCGGGTCTCACCGCGAAACGCGTCAGTACGCAACTACTGAGCGCGTTCGCCCTAGTCGCATTGCTTCTCTCGGCCATCGGACTCTATGGCGTCATTGCTTACTCAGTGGCGCAGCGCACGCACGAGATTGGGGTTCGCATCGCCCTCGGTGCACGAGCACAGGACGTCCTGGGGATGGTTCTCGGGCAGGGCTTTCTTCTTGTCTTGGTCGGACTTGTGGTCGGGATCGTTGGTGCTGTGTTCTTCACCGAGCTGCTGACATCCATGCTTTTCGGTGTTTCAAGGACCGACCCGACGACGTTCGGGTCGGTCTGCCTTTTGCTCATGCTGGTGGCGATTCTCGCGAGTTACCTGCCGGCAAGACGGGCCGCCAGGGTCGACCCGATCGTCGCTTTGCGATATGAGTAGTGCGGCGTATTAAAGTGGGGATTACGCTGTCCTCGCTCCATGCATATACCCGACGGCTTCTTATCCACACCTGTCTGGGCTGCCTTAGACGCCGCCGCGGTGCCGGCCATCAGCCTCGTGGCGCGACGTTCCCAAGAGCGCGTGGAAGAAGCACGACTGCCCTTAATGGGCGTGATGGGGGCTTTCGTCTTCGCTGCCCAGATGATCAACTTTCCGGTCGGGTTGGGAACCAGCGGGCATTTGATCGGAAGCACCCTGCTTGCGCTCACTCTCGGACCCGCGAGCGCGAGCCTGGTGATGACCGCCATTCTGATCATCCAGGCTCTTGTGTTCCAGGACGGCGGAGTGCTCGCGCTTGGCGCCAACATCACGAACATGGCGATGTTCGGGGTGATCGCGGGATATCTCCCGTACCAGTTGTTTGGCTCGGGCAAGCATCGGGGTCTTTCGATATTTGTGGGCGGTGTGCTTTCCGTGATGGTGAGCGCGATTGCAGCTCTTTCCGAGTTGCTGATCTCGGGCATTCGAATCCCGTTGCCGATGCTCGCCGTCTCCATCGGGGTGTTTGCGATCTCGGCGGTCATCGAAGGCGCCATTACACTGGCTTTGATCCAGAGCCTCGAGCGTTTGAATCCAGGCTTCGTGCAGCGCCCAAGCGCGTCGGGCAAGATCATCGTTGCACTGGGAGCTCTGTCATTCGCGGTCGTTCTTGTCGGTGTTGCGTTCGCTTCCCAGAGCCCGGACGGGTTGCAGAAATTGGCCGAACAGCTCGGCCTGATTCAGCGCGAAGTGCAGACCATTGCGGCGCCGGTACCCGATTACGAACTTGGTTTGAGCGACTCGCCCTGGTTGCGAAAGGCCTCGGCCGGGCTTGTCGGACTCATGTTGGTCTACGCGGCTGCTCTTTGTTTTTCCTATGTTTCTCGAGCGCGACGCGCCGGTTCAGCGCCCTGATTCACCGCCCTATTCTTAGTCACTTACAAGCCGGGAGATTCATACAATCGAAGTGTCAATGGACAAGCGTCCTCGTGTACTGATCGCCGACGACCAACCGGACGTCTTAGAAGCCCTGAAGTTCCTGCTCAAGCCTGAGGGCTACCAGGTGGAGTCGGTCAATTCGCCGACCGCGGTGTTGAATTGCGTTTCCTCGAAAGAGTTCGATCTCGTGTTGATCGATCTCAACTACACTCGCGACACCACATCAGGTGTTGAAGGTCTGGATCTGCTCCGCAACCTCCGTGAAACCGACAGCATGCTGCCGGTGGTCGTGATGACGGCCTGGGGTAGCGTCGAAGTAGCCGTGGAAGCGATGAAGCGTGGAGCACGCGACTTCATCACCAAGCCCTGGGACAACGCGCGGCTGCTGGCCATCATTCGCACGCAGATCGAACTTGGCAACGCCCTGCGTCGAACCCAGAGGCTCGAAGCGGAGAATCGCCTGTTGCGTTCCGAGAATCCGCAACTGCTGGCCGAGTCTCCGGCAATGGCTCCGATCCTCGACCTGATCGCAAGGGTCGGGCCATCGGACGCGAACCTCTTGATCACCGGCGAACCCGGCGTCGGCAAGGAAGTCGTCGCGCGAAGCCTGCATGCCATCTCACTTCGCAGCTCGAAGCCGCTGGTCACCGTCAACGCAGGCGGGCTGGCCGAGGGCATCTTCGAAAGCGAACTCTTCGGACACGTCAAAGGTGCCTTCACCGATGCCAAAACAGACCGCGTAGGCAGGTTCGAACTCGCCGATGGCGGAACTCTGTTTCTGGACGAGATCGCGAATGTGCCCATGAACCTGCAGTCGAAACTTCTCCGTGTGCTCGAAATCGGCGAGATGGAGCGTGTCGGCTCGTCGAAAACACGCCGTGTGGATGTTCGGATCATCTCGGCAACCAACGCGAATCTGCAGGAGGAGATCGCGAACGGACGCTTCCGGCAGGACCTCTTCTTCCGTCTCAACACCGTCGAGATCCACATCCCGGCACTGCGCGATCGTCGCGAAGACATACCTCTATTGGCGGCGCACTTCCTCCGAACTCACGCTCAGCGTTATCGTAAGAACCTGACCGGCTTCGAACCCGCAGCCATGAAAGCACTCATCGAGAATCGATGGCAGGGGAATGTTCGCGAGTTGAATCACGTTGTGGAGCGGGCCGTGTTGATGTCCCGCAGCGATCAAATTCAGCTTTCCGATCTTGCGCTCCGAAGCAACCGCGAAGGCGCACTCCGCCTTGAAGAAATGAGCCTCGAGGAGGTCGAAGAGACACTTATCCGCAAGGCGCTGGCAAAGTACGATGGCAATGTCAGTCATGCGGCCAATGCCCTGGGCTTGAGCCGCAGCGCTCTATACCGGCGATTGCAACGCTACGGTTTGTAGCAATGAGTTGGGTTCGGCGATTCTTCCAGGTCCACGAACAGCGGATCCAACTTGTGTCCCTGCTCGGAGGATTGCCGGGCCTGATCATCGCCGGGGCCATCATGTACTACGAAGGGTACTCGGCAAAGGTCCAGTGGACGCTTGGTCTGCTCGCTGTGGGCTTTTGGCTTGGCTGCGCGGCGGCGGTAAGGGACCGTGTCGCTTCACCCTTGCGCACGCTTGCCAATCTGCTCGAAGCGATGCGTGAAGGCGACTATTCGATCCGCGCGCGTCACGTACTTGCCGATGATTCGCTCGGCGAGGTGATGCAGCAGGTCAATGAAATGGGTACGACCCTGCGTGCCCAGCGCCTTGGCGCTCTCGAGGCAACGGCACTGCTCCGGAAGGTCATGGAGGAGATCGATGTCGCGATCTTTGCGTTCGATGTGGAGCAGCGGCTACGCTTGATCAACCGGGCCGGCGAAAAGTTGTTGAACGCTCCTGCCGAGCGCCTGCTTGGGCAGACGGCCTTTGATATCGGCCTGGCTGATTGCCTCAGCGGCGAAGCCGTGCGGACAGTGCAGAGGGCTTTTCCGGGCGGCACAGGCCGTTGGGGCATCAACCGCAGCACGTTTCGTGAGGGCGGACTGCCCCATCAACTGCTGGTCCTCACCGACCTCACTCGGCCTCTGCGAGAAGAGGAGTTGCTCGCCTGGCAACGAATCGTTCGCGTGCTCGGACACGAACTCAACAACTCGCTTACGCCCATCAAGTCGATCGCGGAGAGCCTGAACTCGATCATCTCTCGCGATCCGCTCGCGGAAGACTGGCGGGATGATATGAAACACGGGCTCTCCATCATCTCGTCGCGAAGCGAGGGTCTCAGCCGCTTCCTGGCGGCCTACGCACGACTCGCCAAGCTTCCAAAGCCCCGCTTCGAAGCGGTCGATGTGGAGAACTGGGTCCGGCGCGTCGCGGCTTTAGAAACGCGCCTCCGGCCGCGGGTGGATGCGGGCCCGGGCGTCACCGTTCAAGGTGACCCGGATCAACTCGACCAACTGCTCATCAACCTGGTCCGGAATGCAGTCGATGCCTCTCTGGAAACAGGTGGCGACGTGTCGCTCGGCTGGAAGCGCAACGGCTCGGCTCTCGAGATCCTGGTTCTTGACGCAGGACCCGGGATCGCGAATCCAGCAAACCTCTTCGTTCCGTTCTTCACCACCAAGCCAGGCGGGTCCGGCATCGGGCTCGTGCTTTGCCGCCAAATCGCGGAGGCTCACGGGGGGATGCTCACCCTCGAGAAT
>DASQVJ010000475.1:0-4960 GCA_035640835.1 Bryobacteraceae bacterium | reverse complement strand
CTGTTACTTGTTTGCAACATTTTCCAGTTTGGCGATCATGACTAAAGGGAATGCGCTGGCGCTGGCGCTGATGGCTCCCTTGGCGCTGATCATCACCCGAAAATTCGGTGTGTTGTGGAATCGAAGCGTTTGGATCGGCGTGGCCATGATCGGGCTGATTTGCGGGCCCTGGTATTACTACTGGCGCACGGCTTCCGGTTTTGCGGACCGTCCGGGAATTGAATATGTGTTGAGGGCAGCGCCGTTTTTTACTTGGCAAACGGTGCTCCTGTTTGGACCGGTTCTCAGCGTTTTCGCGGCTCTGGGCCTCTGGGACCGCGTGATCCGGCCTTTGATGAAGAATGAACCTGTGCGGCCGTACTGGGCTGTACAGGTCGCGCTGATTCTGGCGGTGCTGGCCTTTCAGAGTGTAATTGCGATCGGACTCGATGGCCGTTATGTGATGACGGCGGCGCCGGCGGTAATTCTTTTTATGCTCGCCGGAATCGAATTTCTGGCCGAACGAACAGCGGTTCCAGCGCCGATTTATACCGGCTTGGTGGTAATAATATTTCTGTTCACACAATTGACCGCGTTCCGCCAGCAGCCGCTTGGCTTCGGAGAAGCGGCACAAATGATCGTGAGCAATTCTGCATTTTCAGATGCAAAAATTCTGACGGCGTCGTTTGGATCCGGAGAAGGCATGTTCACCTGTGAACTCGCCCGGCGGGAGCACAGGCCCGGCCATATCGTCCTTCGATCGACGAAAGTTTTGTCCAGAAATGGCTGGGATGGAAGCTATACTCCGTATTTCAAATCGGCTGCTGAAGTGCAATCATACTTAAATGATGCGCGCGTAAAATTAGTCGTTGTGGATCGTTGGACACCCCCGCGGGCCGGGGTTGTGGACATCCTGAGCGACACGATACAAGCGTATCCACAGCATTGGCGGCTCGCCGCCGCCTACCCGAGCCACGCTGCCGGATCGGGGCGAGTTGAGGTGTTTGTCCGCAATCCGTAGGACGAACCTACTCACCGCCAAACCATAAAACTGGGAATCTGTTTCCGACGTTCTAGCTATGGAGATCGCGACACCTACAGGAATGCTGTCTATCACTCGGTTTCGCTGGGCCATCACACTGTTAATTGGTGTACTTGCTATTGTTTCGCGGCTTGCTCTGTTGCCAGTAGTTCCGGTGCCATACCCGGGAGCACACGACGAGTTTGCGTATATATTGCAGGCAGAAACGTTCCTCGAGGGCAGACTGACGAACGCGCCTCCGGAGTTGCCGGAGTTCTTTGAGGCTCCCAACGAGATCGTCCGGCCGGTTCGTATGTCGAAGTATCCTCCCGGGCAAGCGAGCTTCCTCGCGCTCGGTTTGCTGGCAGGGACCGCCTATTACGGGGTGGTGCTCAGCTATGGCCTGTTCTGCGCCACCATGTTCTGGATGTTGACTGCCGTTTTGCCTGTCCGATGGGCCGCAGCCGTCGCGTTGATGGTTCTGCTGGCCTTCCATGTGCAGCATTACTGGCTTGAAACATATTGGGGCGGTTTTGTAGCGGCTACAGGCGGCAACCTGGTCATCGGATCACTGTTTCATTTCTGGAGGAATCCGCAAGGCCGCGCGAAGTGGTGGGTGGTTCCGGGGCTTTTGCTGCTTTCCATCTCCCGACCGTTCGAGGGGCTGATTTTCTGCGGGGCTTTGTTCCTTGCAGTGCTCTGGATCGGCTGGCCTGGCGCTTCGAGGTCGATCCGGGACTACTGGCGCTCCTGGAGACTGCCGCTTGTGGCGGCGCTGGCCGCAACCCTGATGGTGCACGGCACATATAACCAGCTCAGTCTCAAATCCCCTTTGAGCATGCCCTACATGGAGCACGAGCGGCACTACACAATGGCGCCGGTCGTATGGCTGTTTCCTCCCAGGGACCTTCACTACTCAGACCCCATTCAGACGCGATTCCATGTGGAATGGGAACTGAAGCTGTATAAGCGCGTAATGAACCGCTTGCCCTTCGCCATGTTTCCCGTGCAGCTTGCGCGAGTGGCTCGCGCGATGATCTGGCAGCATTGGGGCCTTCTGAGCTTTGTACTTCTGGCCATCCCGTTTCTTTGGCGACTCCAGAAGGTACGTTTTCTGGCCGGCCTGTTGTTGATCGGCGCCCTGGTGCTCAGCCTCGAGGTGTGGTTATTTGCGCACTACATGGCTCCCTTTATCGGAGCCTCTGTTGCGCTGCTGGGGATTGCATTACGCGGTATTTCAGCGCGAATTATGCAGTTAAAGCTCGCGCCCTGGCGCCCCGTCTTCGCGACCGTGGTGACGGCGGCGTGCCTGATCGCCGGGCATGGCATCGTAACGACGGCTCTTGGACCGAAGCCCCCAACGCCGCCCCGTGTGCTGATTGGGAAATCTCTCGAACATCAGGGTGGAAAACACCTGGTCTTCGTTCGCTACTCTTTGCAGCGGGAACCCTCAGGACCGGAGTGGGTTTTCAACGGCCCTGATCTCGATCGGCAACAAGTACTCTGGGCGCGCGATCGCGGGCAAGAGAATGTGCGTCTCATGCAGCAGTATGCGGACCGGACGCCCTGGCTCGTGGAGGCCGACGTACCGCATCCGCAAGCCATTCCGTACTCAGAAGCTAAGACTTTGGATCCAGCTTTCCAGTCATTACTGCGAAAAGAATCTGAAGGAGAAGCAAATTCCCTTTCCAGGGACTGATCTTGGTCGGCGTCTTTCCGGTCTTCGGATACTCGCGGCGAACGGGTACCTCGAGGGTCCGGAAGCCAAGCTGAGGGGCCCGGACCGACAGGTACGCAAGCAGCTCATACGTGACGAAGATATCCCGAAACGGCTGAACTCGCGGATCCAACAGGAAGCGCCGGCTATAGCCGCGAAATCCGTTGGTGGTGTCAGTGTAATGAAAACCTGACTTGAAGCGGATCACGGGAACATGAACCAGGTGGATGGCCAGCTTTCGCATGAGCGGAGTATTGATGGCGGCACCGCCCGGCTGGTATCGCGAGCCTTGCACCATGTCGTAGCCCTCGTCTAATGCCTTGATGAACAACGGCACGGCATCTACTCCGTCTTTGCCGTTACCATCCACGGTCACGATTCCTTCGTAACCCTCCTTCAGCGCATACGCATAACCCATCCGCAGCTGCGCACCGAGCTTGCCGGGGCCGGTCTTGACCAGCAGACTCCGGACTCCATGTTTTTTCAGCAGCTCGGGGTCAGTGGATCCGTCCGTACTGCCGCCGTCGAGAATCAGCAGATCGGCCAGATTGGTAAGCCCAAGGCGTTTAATCTCCGCCAATTGTTTCTGAAATCGTGCGCCTTCGTTGATGATCGGTATACACAGGCAATAGCGGCAACGGCGCTCGGCGAACTCAGTCAACTTATGGGAAGGCACTTGCCATGCGGTGGTGTTGAGTGCGGTCGATTCCATTTTCAGGCAGCCTCACCGCGTGACAAGTAGGCCTTCTCGACGGTCGCAAGCGCGTTGTCGACCGCTTCGGTGTTGCTCACACCGGGTGCACAGGCATTCCTCATCTCGATCGAGATCCATCCTTCATACTGCTCGGCGTGGAGAATGTCGGCAATCGTCTGATGATCCACTCCGCCGGCTCCCACACAGCCTAGAAACGGCTCGCTCACGTGGAAGTGAGCCGCCAGGGGCAAGCCTTTTCGAATGGCCGTGCCGTAGTCCTCGCCGTTTAACGTCATGCTCGACACATCAAGATGGAGCCGGAATCCCGGATGATCTACGGCGGATACAAGCGCGCAGCCTTCTTCTACTGTCCGGATAAAGTCGCAACCGTATTGAGGCGGGTTCGGCTCCACACAGAAGATGACGCCATTGTCCAGCGCGGCCTTGCCGAGTTCCGTGAAGAACGGGATTGCAATCTCGAACGCCGCTTCGTCATTCAATGTGTTCCGCAGGCGGTTCTTCGGTGATCCGAAAACCATGGCGCGGCCGCCTACCGCTCCCGCGAACTCGATAATGCGAAATAGATAGTCGAGAGTCTGGTGGCGAACGGAATCGGAATCGAAAATGGTCAGTTCAGGCTTGCCAAACAGCAGCGCCTGCATGGCGACGATCTCGATGCCTCGATCGCTCCAACGCTTCCGGTATTCGACGAGCTCGGCGCGCGGTACATCCACGGGCACTGGCCAAATCTTTGTGGGCGCGATCTCGAGCCCTTGAACCGCGCGGCTTTGAAGAATCCCGAGGATTGCCTGTTCGTCTGCCGGTTCCCAGGCGATGTTGGAAATAGCCAGCTTCATGCGGTCTGCCGCTCAGCCTCGACAAAGGCGCGAATGCCGGAGAAGGTCTCTTCCGCCGAGTAGAGATAGGGGCCGGTTCGCCCGAATGCCGCACCCATCCGGGTCTGCATGTCGTAAAAGATAGGAGGCTTTTCCGTGACGTTATCGAAGTCGCGGTCGAAGGCTTTCCGGGCGACATCTGCCACCCGAACCGGCTCGGTGGCAAAGTTGACGAGCGAAAGGTTCTGGTCGAGCGCGATTTCGATATCGCGGTACAGGTTTTGCATGTTGTAGAACTGGAAAGCGCTGTCTTTGTGAATCAGATGCAGAGCGTTGTCGCGCATCAGATCGTAGATGGCGTTCTTTTTGAGCCCCGCACCAAACAGGCCAGGCAACCGAATGGTGGTCACCGCCGGAAACCGGGAATTTACGAACTGCTCGAGCATATAGCGGTGCTTGCCGTAAGGCTCGAGTTGATCCACGTCAATGCTGGTCGATTCATCCACGCCTCTCGGGTCCCTGTAGACATCGACTGTGGAGATGAGAACGAACCGGTCGCTCTGCATTTGAGCGAGGTTGTTCATCAGATGCTGAAGATTCTTGAGATCGGCCTCGGGCTCTTTGTTGGCCTTCCATTTGACGGCAGGAGCACCGGCACAGATCACCCGGTCGTAGTGCTTGCCGGCAATCTGGTGGATGTCGGTCGATCGATA
>DASQVJ010000474.1:0-5718 GCA_035640835.1 Bryobacteraceae bacterium | reverse complement strand
CTCGCGCTGATCTCAGTAGTTTCCCTTAGTCGATGCACCCCATATGCGGACTTCCGATTACCCGCACTTGGGTCCCCGCAAACAGGGGGGAAATTTGGCTTCGTTCCGTCAAAAGACCCTCAACTCGTTCCAGGCCCCAAGGGCTCATTCGACTCTGTCGATGTCCTCAACCCCTCGGTGGTCCACGTCAACGGCACTTGGTACAACTTCTATTCCGGCTACGATGGCAAGACCTGGCACACCGGACTTGCCACAGGGCCCGATGGTTCCACGTGGAGCAAGCAAGGCAAAGTGCTTTCGCCAACGCAGCCTTGGGAAGGCGACTACATCGCGGCCAACGGCTCGGCGCTCTATCGCAATGGCGAGTTTTGGTATTGGTATCAAGCGAACCGCACGCCGCCCCGCATCGGCCTCGCACGCTCGAAAGACGGCCGCACCTGGACCCGCGAACCCGCACCTGTGCTTGACGTCGGACCCCGCATGGCCTGGGATGAACGCGGCGTAGCCGACCCCTACGTCATCGAGCTCGACGGCGTCCTTTATATGTACTTCCTCGGCCAGGACCGAGCCCACCGCCAACGCCTCGGCGTCGCCCGATCACGCGACGGGATCCACTGGGAGAAGCTGCTTACCAACCCGATCCTCGACCTTGGCGAGTACGGAGCGTTCGATGAACGAGGCCTTGGCGAACCTGCTGTCTGGCCGCAGTTCGGCTATTACTGGATGCTCTACACCGCGCGCGATCGCAACGAGTGGCGCCGCATCGGACTCGCGCGGTCCACCGACGGGGTCCACTGGCAGCGCGTCTCCACAGAGCCGTTCATCTCCGGCTGGGCAGCCTGGAACGAGAAGGTCGTCTGCGACCCTCATGTCGAGGTGGACAATGGAAGGGTACGCGTCTGGCTCGGGGGCGGCGACCGTGCACAACCGGCCGAAAACCTGAACGGCGCGATCGGCTACGGCGAGCTTAGACACCAGTGAAGATCGGCATCACGTGCTATCCCACCTACGGCGGCAGCGGCATTGTTGCCACCGAGCTCGGGCTCGAGCTTGCGCTGCGCGGCCACGAGATCCACTTCATCAGCTACGCCAATCCCATCCGCCTCGACGCCGGCACACCCGGTATCAACTACCACGAGGTCGAAGTCTCGAGCTACCCGCTCTTCCAGTACCCTCCCTACTGCCTGGCGCTCGCTTCCCGCATGGCCGAAGTCGCCGAGCGCTACCACCTCGACCTGCTCCACGTCCATTACGCGATCCCGCATTCCATCTCTGCGCTGCTCGCCCGCCAGATGCTCGCGCCGCTTCGCCGAGTCCCCTTCGTCACGACGCTGCACGGCACCGACATCACGCTGGTTGGCTCCGACCGAAGCTATTTTCCGATCACCAAGTTCTCCATCGAGCAGTCCGACGGGATCACCTCGATCAGCGGCTATCTCCAGCGCCGCACCGTTGAGTTCTTCGGAGTCCAGAACCACATCGAGGTCATCCACAACTTCGTAAACATCGAGGTATACAAGCCCATCGAGAAGGAGCTGCCGCCCGAGCCCATCCTGCTGCACATCTCGAACTTCCGACCAGTCAAGCGCGTCCTCGATTGCATCCGGATCCTCGCTGCTGTCCGCAAGCACGTTCCCGCGAAGCTCTGGATGGCCGGCGACGGTCCCGATCGCAGCCCTGCCGAGGCTCTCGCCCGCGACCTCGGCGTCCAGCCCTACGTCACGTTTCTCGGTAAACAAGACCATGTCGAACGCCTGATCCCTCGCGCCGACGTTCTGCTGCTCCCGAGCGAGCTCGAGGCCTTCGGACTCGCCGCCCTGGAAGCCATGGCCTGCGGCCTGCCTCCCATCGCGACCAACGCCGGCGGCGTCCCCGAGCTCGTCACCAACGGTCACGACGGCTTCCTCGAAGCGGTCGGCGACGTCGATGCCCAGGCCTCGCGAGCTGTCGAACTGTTGACCAACCCGCCTCTTTACAAGCGCATGCGAGCAGCCGCCCGGGCCACTGCCGAGCAGCGCTTCGCCACCTCTCTGGTGATCCCCCGTTACGAGCGTTTCTATGAGCAGGTGCTGGCCGGGAACCTTTCCCCCGTCGGAGGTGTCCAACAGGCTTAGGGGCTCGGATAGAATCACTGTACTGAGGCTTCGTGTGGCAGACTCAACGCTGGATTTCGAATTCGACGCGTATATCCCCGGCCGGACCGGGCTGGAATCATTAGCCGACGAAGACTACCTCGTAAGGGCTCTTCGCGACGGAGTTGAGGAGGCGTATGAGCTGTTGCTGACGCGCTTCCAGCAGCCTGTCTACAACCTTGTCTACCGCCTGATGGCCGATCCCTCGGACGCCTCTGATGTGGTCCAGGAAGTCTTCCTCAAGGTCTTCCGCAACATCGGTCACTTCAAAGCGCAGAGCAGCCTCAAAACCTGGATCTATCGAATCGCCCTGAATGAGGCGTACAACCATCGCCGCTGGTTCACGAGGCACAAGAAACAGGAAGTTGGTCTCGAAGCCGAGATCGATGAAACGCAGAACTACTGCGAAGTTCTGCCGGATCCCGGACGTAGCGCTTTCGACCTCGCCTGCAGTCGGGAAACGCAAGAGATGATCGAAGACGCACTGGCCGGCATCAACCCGATATTTCGAGCCGCCGTCGTGCTTCGCGACATCGAAGATCTTAGTTACGAAGAGATCGCCGACATTCTGCAGGTTTCGCTCGGCACTGTCAAAAGCCGTATCCTTCGGGGCCGCGAGGCTCTGCGCAAAGCGCTTTCCAGAAGTCTCAGCGGGGAAAGGCGTAACGTTTGGGGCGCTGAAAGCGCCGTAGCCAAATGAGTGGTGAGTAGATGAAGAGACAAGTGAGCTCGTGTGGCAAGGTTGCCCGGAACGCTTCTGCTTACCTCGACCATCAGTTTTCAGCCGAGGAGCAAAGACTTTTCGAAGCACATCAGCGGGAGTGCGAACAGTGCCGTGAAGCGGTCGAGCAATCTCGTTTGAACGTCAGGCGTCTGCGTGCGCTTCCCATGCAGAGGCCCAGCGAAGAACTCGCAACTCGCCTTCGCGTTCTTGCTTCTCATGAAGCGGCTCGCCGCCGCTCTCGCGTCAGCTTCTCCGCGCGCTTTGCAATGTGGCGCTCGAACTTGCAGCTTTTCACGGATAACCTGATGCGTCCGCTGGCGATTCCTACCGCGGGCGGACTCTTCTCGGCGATTGCTCTGTTCGCGATGCTGGCCCCTGGTCTGACTCGCAGCGTGTCCCTCCATAACGACGTACCGACAGGTCTCTACACCGAGGCGTCGGTGAAGGGAACCGTGGGCGTGGGCTTCAGCAATCAGGAGATCATTGTCGAGATCACCGTGGACGAACACGGCAGCATGGTGGATTACGAGATCACGCCCGGACAACCTCTCGCGAACAGCCCTGAGGTGCGAAGAGCCATTGCGAACAGGCTACTATTCACGCGCTTCGAGCCTGCTCGTACCTTTGGGCAACCCATGTCCGGCAAGATTCTCGTTTCGCTCCGCGCCAGCGCCATTGATGTGAAAGGCTAGTGGGCAGGCGGCTCGGCCAACACTTCCTGAAGAACCGATCTATCCTGCAGCGGATCGCCCAAGCTGCGGTTCCAACTGAGTCCACCGTCATCGAAATCGGCCCAGGCAAAGGTGCGCTCACCGGCTACCTGCTCGAGCGAGCCTCTCGCGTCATTGCGATCGAGGTTGACGGCCTGCTCGTGCAGTATCTGCGCCAGAAGTTCGCTGGTGAGTCCAAGGTCGAGATCGTAGAGGCGGACATCCTGAAAGCAGACCTTTCCCAATGGGGACCTGCCTTCGTTGCAGGCAATCTGCCATACTACATCACCTCACCGATCCTCGAGAAAGTCTTGCGAACCGGTCCCCTCCTCGAAAGCGGTGTGTTCCTGGTGCAGAAAGAAGTCGCCGAGCGCATCACGTCGCCTCCGGGCAACCGCGATTACGGCTACCTGAGCGTGCTCGTGCAAACCTTCGGGATCGCGAAGCGCCTCTTCGATGTGCCGCCATCCGCCTTCGCGCCACCTCCGAAAGTGGACTCGACCGTCTTCTCCGTGAGGCCTCGCCCTGAGCCGCTGGTCGACGATGCCGATGACTTTCTGCGCTTCGTGAGTGCCTGCTTCCACCAGAAGCGGAAGACACTCCGCAACAACCTTCTTGGCACAGTGGATCCCTCGATTCTCGCGACCTTGCCCGAAGCCGGTCAGCGCGCCGAGCAACTGACCATCGAGCAGTTTGTCGATCTCTACCGTCGAGTGTCAGCGGCAACCTCTATACTGAAGGGTTGATGCGAGTTCGCTTCGCCCCCTCGCCTACCGGTTACCTGCACATCGGTAGCGCCCGGACGTTCATCTTCAATTGGCTTTACGTAAGGCAGAACGCGGGCACTATGATCTTGCGCATCGACGACACCGACATCGAGCGCAATACCGAGGCATCTCTGCAGTCCATCTACGACGGCCTGAACTGGATCGGTCTCAATTGGGACGAGTTTTACCGCCAATCCGAGCGCCTCGATCTGCATAGAAATATGGCCGAGCAGATTTTCGCAAAAGGTCTGGCATACCGCGATTTCACACCCGCACATGCCGGCGACGAAGACCGCGAGCAGGGTGAGAGCCCATGGCTCTTCAACCAGGGAATGCGCGAGCTTTCGCAAGAAGAGAGCGATCGCCGGGCCGCAGCCGGTGAGCCGTTTGTGCTTCGATTTCGCGTGCCTCGCGATCAAAAGTGTGCCGTCGTCTTCAACGATCTTGTCTTTGGCAAACAGTCCAAGCTCACCACCGATATCGAGGACTTCGCGCTGCTGCGCAGTAACGGCATGCCGACCTATCACATGGCGTCCTGCGCAGACGACGCTGATCTCAGGATCAGGCACATCATTCGCGGTCAGGACCACTTGAGCAACACCTTCAAGCACATCCTGATCTTCGAGGCACTGGGAGTCGAGGTGCCCAAATTCGCGCACCTGCCGCTGCTGATCGCGCCCGACGGCGCGAAGCTTTCGAAGCGCAAACACGGACCCGTGGTGAGTGTAACCACATACCGCGACGCCGGCTTTCTGCCCCAGGGCTACATCAATTTCCTTTGCCTGCTGGGTTGGAGCCCCAAGGATAATCGCGAGTTGATGACGGTCGAGGAACTCGTCAGCGCGTTCAAGTTCGAGGGAGTCAATCGCAGCAACGCGGTGGTGAACTTCACGGAAGACGATCCAATCGACCCGAAGGCAACGTGGCTCAATGCGCAGCACCTTCGGACCATGCCTGTTGAGGAACTGCTGCCGTACGTGCGTCCGGTCGTCGAGACAGCGGGCTTCGAGACGAATGGCGACGTGCCCCTCGCCACTCGTGTCGACATCATCCGGCCACGCTATTCAACGCTGCATGACTTTGTCACCAAGGGCCGGCCGTACTTCTGCGACGATTTCGAGTTCGAACCCGAAGCGCTCGAGAAGCTGAAAGCTCCAGGGGTCCAGGAAGGTCTTCATGAGCTGGCTGCGCGGCTTGAAGCGTCAGACGATTTCTCGGAAGGCCACATCGAAGCGACCTTGCGCGAAATCGCCAAAGAGAAAGGACTGAAGGCAGGCGCGCTCATCAACGGTTCTCGAGCGGCGCTCACAGGTCAAACGGTGGGCCCGAGCGCTTTTGCCGTGTTTACGGCTGTCGGCCGCAGACGTGCGCTTGTCCGGTTGAAA
>DASQVJ010000473.1:0-7749 GCA_035640835.1 Bryobacteraceae bacterium | reverse complement strand
CGCCCATCCGCCATAGCCTTGGCGAAGGCGGACGAGGACGCGGGATGGACACGGATAAGACTATTGTTTTCTTATCCATGTTTATCTGTGTTCATCCGTGGCTAACTTTCTTCGAGGAGTTTTTCAGCAAACGAACGAATTTCTCGCCTTCCGACTCCTGACTCCCACATCCCAAAGGAATCGAGTCCGCGGTTGCCGCAGTAGAGGTTTGCGTTTCCGGGCGCCCCGAGCAGGGTGATCGCCCAAAAGGTCCTTGACAACTGAATATAGCTTCGGAAGCACGAAGTCAGCCGTCTACTCCGGCCATTCTGACTTCCTTGACTTCTAACTCCTGACTCCCTATAGGACTTCCAACTCCCGACTCCTACAGCCAGTGATAGTCTGTACGTTAGTTATGCCCCGGTTCCGGAGGCTTGCCTTCTGTCCACCCACCATGTCTTCGCTCCCAATCCACGTTGGATTACTCCTATTAGCAGTCGGTACGGCTCGGGCCCAGACGACCGATCCCAAGTACACCCGCGCCGAAGGTCAGCAATTCCTTAACAAGTACTGTCTTGGCTGCCACTCGGGAAAGACAGCGGCGGGCGGATTTGACGTGACCAAACTCACACCGCCGGCGAGTCTTCGCGAACGTTCAGACCTTTGGAGCAAGGTAGCGCTGCGCGTGCACAACGGTGAGATGCCGCCAAAGTCAGCTCTTCCTCTGGATCAGCGGGAGGCCTTTACGGAGTGGGTGCAGCAGAGTCTGCGGACTCAAGCTTGCGCAGCCGGCAGCGTACCGGGCCGGGCGCCTGCGCGGCGATTGAGCCGGGCGCAGTACACGATGACCATCCGGGATCTGCTAAATGTTCACCTGGACATCGGATCCGCGCTTCCGCCCGACGGAGCAGGGGGTGAGGGCTTCGACAATGCTGCCGAGACGCTTTTCCTCTCACCCGTCCACGCAGAGAAGTACTTGGACGCTGCCAAGCTTGCGCTCACGTATGCCTCAAAGGATCCACGCGCGCGTGCGAAATTCCTGATTGCCTCGCCGGGCCCGGGAGTAAGCTCGCAAGCCGCCGCGAGAACGATATTGGAGGAGTTCCTTCCTCGAGCATTTCGGCGCCCGGTCGAAAGCACTGACGTTGATTTCTACGTTGGTCTGTTCCAGTCTGCGGAGAAGCGCGGCGAGTCGTTTGACGATTCGATACTCTATGCTCTCCGCGCTGTCTTAGTGTCTCCGCAATTTCTGTTCCGGACCGAGCCCGCCAACACCACCGGGCAGATGCGGTTGCTGGATGATTACTCGCTGGCATCGAGGCTCTCATATTTTCTTTGGGGCAGTACCCCGGATAGCCTTCTGCTCGCACTCGCCGAGCGCGGCAAGCTTCAGGATCCCGAGATCCTGAAGGGCCAAGTGGCGCGAATGCTCCGCAACCAGAGATCGTTCGACTTCGCACGCAGCTTCGTCGAGCAGTGGTTGCGCACGCGCGATCTGGGCACCGCGTTCAAACCTGATGCAAAGCTGTTTCCGGAGTGGAACGATTCGGAACTGCAGGGCGATATCAAGAATCAGCCTGTGCTGTTCTTCCGCGAGATTCTTGCGAACGATCTCTCGATCCTGGACCTTCTCGATTCCAAGTGGACGATCGCTACCAGGAAGCTGCAGAAAAACCTGTATGGCACGAACGTAAAGCCGGCGCGGCCAAACAACCAGGAGCAGCCTCAGCGAATCGAATTGCCGGAGGGCAGCCAGCGCGGCGGCCTGCTCGGAATGAGCGCGGTACTTGCCGTATCTTCGCACCCGCATCGGACCAGCCCGGTGCTTCGCGGTAAATGGCTCCTCGACGCGATACTCGGGACCCCGCCTCCGCCGCCACCGCCGAATGTTCCGGCGCTAGAGGAATCGAAGGCTGGCGCAACACCGGCAACTCTGCGCGAGCGTCTCGCGCAGCACCGCGACAACCCGGCTTGTGCGAGCTGTCACAGCCGCATCGATCCTTTAGGGTTTGCGCTTGAGAACTATGACGTGATCGGTCGCTGGCGCACGGAAGACGCGGGCAAGCCTATCGATGCCACAGGCGAACTCCCCGACGGGACGAAGTTCAACGGTCCTGATCAGTTGAAGGCCGCTTTGATGCAGAAGAAGGAACTGTTCCTGCGGAACTTCACGAACAAGGTTTTGGGCTATGCACTCGGTCGAGGGCTGACCTTGCAGGATTCCTGCACAGTGGATAGCATTGTAGCCGAACTGGAGCGAAGCAACTATAGCGCGCATGCGTTGATCAACGCCGTCGTGCTCAGTGTTCCCTTCCGGTATCAGGAAGCGCAGGCTCCACCGGCAAAATCAAAGCAGATTTCACGTAACACGGCATTACAGGAGAAGAGTCGATGATGATCCCGCGGCAGAAGACACTTTCCCGCCGGGCCGTTTTGCGCGGCGCCGGCGTGGCTCTCGGACTACCGTGGCTTGAGGCGATGGTTCCCTCCACCTTGGCAATGTCGAAACCGGCTGATGCGAAGGCCCCTGTCCGCATGGCCGTTCTCTACATGGCCAATGGTGTGAACACCTCCCAGTGGACGCCCGAAGGCCAAGGGAAGGACTTCCGTCTTTCGCCGACGCTCGAATCGCTGCAGGACTTGAAGGATCACTTGCTGGTCGTGAGCAATCTGTGGAATGCGGCGGCCAACACGGGCGACGGCCACTACGCAAAGGAATCAAGCCTGCTCACATGCACAACGATTACCAAGACCCTGGGCGTCGATATCAACATCCACGGCCCATCGATGGATCAAGTCGCGGCGCAGCGCGTAGGTGATCAGACTCCGCTGCCTTCGCTGGAGCTAGGGATCGAGCCCGAGTCCACTGGTGTCGATGCGAACGTTGGTTACACCCGAGTGTATGGTTGCCACATCGCGTGGAGCGGGCCTACGACGCCGCTCGCGCGCGAGACGAACCCGAGGTCGGTGTACGAACGGCTCTTTCGTGCGGCCGGCCCGGCCGGTGATTCCGTCAAACAAGATACGCAGCTATTGGACCGCGTGCTCGAGCACTCGAAAAAGATGCGCGCGAATCTCGGGACGGCCGATCAGGCGCGCATCGATGAATACCTGTCGATCGTACGATCGCTCGAGGCGCGGATGGAGCGGGCCAGCGATCCGAAGCGAAATACCTGGAAACCGCGCGCGTCGCTCGACTCTGTACCGCGCCCAAGCGACAATCCTGCCACGCATCAGGAACACGTTCGCCTGATGCTGGACCTGATCGCGCTTGCCTTACAAAGCGACACAACCCGCATCAGCACGTTTATGTTCGGAAACGCGGTGAGCGGTGTTAACTTCCGCTTCCTCGACGGAGTCACCGATTCCCACCATGAGATCTCGCATCATTCGAATGATTCCGAGAAGCTGCGCCAGTACGCCGTGATAAATCGCTGGCACGTGGACCAGTACGGATACCTTCTGCGCAAGCTTCGCGATATGAAGGAAGGCGATCGATCGGTGTTGGACAACTCGATGATCCTTTTCGGGTCAGCCCTTAGCGACGGCAACAAGCACGATCCGCACCGGCTGCCGCTGGTCCTGGGCGGACGAGGTGGTGGCCGTATTGCGTCAGGACAGCATCTCGTCTATAGCGAGGACTCGCCGGCCGCGAACCTCTACGTGTCCATGCTGGACGCGTTTGGCACTCCGGTGGAGCGTTTTGGAGACAGCACGGGTCCGCTTCCCGGCGTCCTTGCCTAAGCCTCGAGATCACTATGCGCACCCATATTCGGTTATCGCTCCCAGGTACCCTCGCGATCGTCGCTGTTTTCACCGCTGGCTTGACTACTACGCTCTGCGTCGCCGCCGAAGCTGAGTTGAAGGATCCCGACGGCAAGACGATCGTTCGGTATGTGGTTGAACCGCCGGAAAACATCGCTCCGGCCGCCACCACCGATCCCGCAAAGCAGGTCGGGTTGATTCTCTGCTTCCCCGAACATGACCGCCCTACGGGCGATGAGATCCTGCCCGTCCGTGAAGCTCTGAAGCGGTTGGGCCTACGCGACCAGTACGTGCTCCTTGCCGGGCACCCACAGGAGCGGAAGTTCGGCGCGGCCGACCATGAGCCAATTGCGAAGCTGATTGCCTGGGCGAAGAAGACGTACCCCATTAATCCTCGCCGCGTTTACATGTACGGCAAAGGCGAGGGCGGAAAGATCTCTGGGGAATTCGCAATGATGAACCCAGACGTGGTGACCGCTTCCATCACGTATAGCTGGGGATGGTGGAGAATGCCTTCTGAATTGACGGAGGCGATCGACCCGCAAAAGAACGCGCCCGAGTTCTACATGGTTCTTGGGTTGAGGGATCTTTCGTATCACCTCACGACCGTTCGTGACACGTATGCGCGCGTAAACGCCAAAGGCTATCACGTGATCTATCGGGAGTTCGCAGATTTGGGCGCGAGAACATACCACCCGCCCAGCAATGACGATGCGATCGCATGGGCCACGCGCCTCCGGAATAAGAACCTGCCGCTGTCGGCAGGCGAATCGAAACTCCTCGACCGATTCAAGGGCGCATCCGTACCCAGCCCGAATGCGGACGGCTACTACTCAGAACTCGCGCTCGTCGGCGGAGTACGCGCGGGTGAGATTGTACAGAAGCTCCTCGCATCCGAGAATCCGAAGGTTCGTGCAGCGGCGGCCGAGACTTGCAGACAGGCGATATTCAGCGAAGCAACGGTTGCCGCCCTCGCGACTAAGCTTACCGACTCGTCGCGGAATGTGCGAAGCGCGGCAATCCGTGCGCTCGCCTGGAACGCCAACTGGAGATCTGAGGCTGCACAGACCGCGTTGGTCGATTTCGTGTTGACGCCTGACAGAGCGGTCGACCCGGAAGATCGTATCGCCGTTGCGGACGCCGTTGTCTACGCGGCGCGGTTGCAGGTCAACGGTGCCCGCCAGGACGCAGTCTTATTCAAAGGGTTGGTTGCCCTGCTCGAGGACAAGGACGAAGCGTTGCGAACCATGGCAGCGAATACACTCGCGCCGATACGTGACCCGGAGTTCCGTGGTGACTTGGGTCGGCCTGAGCGTAAGACTCCCGAAGGCGGATGGCAACGCTGGCTCGAAGAGACGACGGCGAAAGCTGCCGGGTACCGCAAGGACTACGACGTCTGCGTAGGGTCATCGAAGCCCGGCAATGATGACGATGCGATTGATTCCTTCTGCACAGGTGGATCCTATCTCCTTGGGCAGGATCTAAAGACCGGCCAGCCGACGCGCCGTGATCCGGCCCTGGCGTTTAAGAACACTCTGCAGGCGGCCGAAAAGGGCTACGTTCCCGCGCAGAACGCAGTTGCCCTCATGTATGCGAACGGCAAAGGCGTTCAACAGAACTATGCCGAAGCAGCCAAGTGGTGGGTTAAGGCAGCGGAGGCAGGTCACCTTCAAGCCGCGAGCCACGCATCGATGGTATATCGTGGCGGCACGGGCGTCCCCTCGAATCCGACCCTTTCCGCCAAGTGGGCGAAATTTGTGGAGGACAATACTCCAAAGTCGAACCGATAGGTCCTTCCATCAGGAAGTTAGCTTCTTAACCTTGAATGTCCGCTTAAGGCCTCCGTTTTCGGGGGCCTTTTCACCTGGCGACAAGATGCGCTCACGCGTCAATTCCATCTCGTTGCCCATGAGTACGCCGGTGTAGAGGAACTTGTTCTTTGTGCCGCTGTAGTAGTTCGTTGTCACGACAATGAATCGAACGTGATCGCCGGAGACCGTGGCGCCCTCGATCGGCAGGTCGAATTCATCGCCGAACATTTTGCCCGAGATCTGTTGTCCCGTCACGTTGAAACTGAACGCAACGTCTTCCATCTCGCCCTGGCGACCAGGCGCCTGACCGGCCCAGATTCCCGCCAGATCTGCGGCTGGCAATGCAACGGCAATGAGGAGTAGGAGAAGAATCGAGCGGATAGCGTTGCTCATCTCCCGCGATAGTAACACTGCCGCTAACCGCTTTTCTGCTGTAGGATGGCGGGTTATGAATCGCCGATCGTTTCTTTGTGCTGCCGCTGGGGCAGTGGCATCGAGTGCGTCCCTCGTGGCTGCGCTTCCGAAGGCCAAGATTACTCGAATTCGTTATTACAAGACGCCGACGGATGCGGCGGGGCGTCCGAATACGCGGCAGCCACTGTTCAATCAGAGTACGAACGTCGTGCTCGTCGAGACCGATGCGGGTCTGACGGGCGTCGGTGAAGGCGGGGCCGAGAACACGATGGAGCAGTGCGCCAGCATGCTCATTGGTGAGGATCCGTTCCGCACGGACCGGCACTGGCAGATGATGTACCGCGGGTACTTCTACCCGGCCGGGCGCGAAAAGGTGCATGCGCTGGGCGCGCTGGATGTAGCGCTGTGGGATCTCAAGGCGAAGGCGTTTGGCGTGCCGGTGTACCAGCTTCTCGGTGGCCGATCCCGCGAGTACGTCGAATGCTACTCGACGGGATTTCCTGCTCAGGGTACGCCGAAGGAGGTTGCTCGCGCGTGCATCGAGGCAGGATACCGGGCGTATCGAATTTCGCCCGGCGGCCGCGACGGCGTGTTCGACCGGTTAGAGGCGGTCAAGCGCACCTTCGAGGTGTGCCAACAGGTGCGGGAGGGAGCCGGCAGCGACGGGTCATGGGCCATCGACTTCCACACGAACTTTGACATGCCCGACGCGGTCACGCTGGCGAACCTGATCGAGCCGCTACGCCCGTACTTTGTGGAGGACCTTGTGCGTAGCGAGAACCCGGGCGTGTATCGCCAACTGCGCGGCCAGGTGAAAGTGCCGATCGCGGTTGGCGAACAATTCGGGCCGAAGTGGGACTGGAACGAACTGGTCGAAAACAAGCTCACGGATTATGCTCGGGCAACAATCCCGAACGTCGGCGGGATTACCGAGTTCATGAAGATCGCGGGTATGTGCGAGACACATTATGTCGGGATCATTCCGCACTTCACGGGACCGATATCCGAGGCCGCGATGGTTCATTGCTCGGCGGCGTTCTCGGGTCCGGTGCTGATGGAGATGGTAATGGGCGGGACGCGGGAGTGGCCGTACTTGCGGCAGTCATACGATCTCAAGAACGGCAAGCTTTGGCCAAATGAGCGGCCGGGCCTGGGCGTAGATGTGGATACCTCGAAGCTACAGCTGGTCGGAGATTATCGGGAAAGGTATAGTGCCATTCCAATGCTCCGCCGGCCCGACGGCTCCTACACGAATTGGTAGGTTATTTCTTGCGACCCAGGATTCCGATCCATCCGCGTAGGATTTGAGGGGTTCTGATCGGGAACAAGTCTCTCCGAGTACGCCGTCAGTCAGCGAGGAAGGTGATGCCACCAGAACAGCCCGAGTGATCGTCGAATGGGCAAAGGAGCGCAAATTGCGGAGGTTGCGATCAGATCGTGCAGCAGGGCTTCCAGAGCAAGATCTGCTCACGCAGTGGGCAGAGATCCTGGAGGGCTTCGGCGTAACTGAAATCGAGCGAATCACCGACGTTCTGCTATCCGGGTGAGATAAGATTTCGCCTGAAGCAATGAACCGCCGCCAATTCGTTACCCAGACCATCGTTGGAGCGTGCGCCTCGGCACTACCAGCCGCAGCGGCGCGGAGCAAGCCAAACATCGTCATCATCTTTCTCGACGACTCGGGTATTCTCGACTACCCACCTTATGGTCGCCCGGAGTACCCAGCTCCAAACGTCTCCCGTCTCGCGTCCCAAGGCTGCACGTTCTCAAACTTCTACGT
>DASQVJ010000472.1:0-4792 GCA_035640835.1 Bryobacteraceae bacterium | reverse complement strand
ACCCGTTTCGAAACCTGGCTGACTCTGCCCGCAGCACAAATTCCGAGTACGCATCCTCGGCCCACAGCCGATGCATTGACCAAAGAGAAAGAGCTTCATAAAACAGCGAGCTGATGCCAAGCGCGTACGCCACTGGTGAGCTGCGTGCCGAACAGGAACTCGTGCGGCACTACGCATAACAGCGAAGTACCGACTATCACACACGACGCACTGAAATGGCGTCGGTCAAGCGAAAGGTCAATTTATGACGTTCACAAAACTAATTTTGGTACTGGCATGTCTCATGTCCGGCACGCTGGTAGCACAGGAGGCTAAGGTAACGGAGCTCTTGTCGAAAGACCTGACAAGCTGTCCTGGCAAAGAAGGTCTGATGATCACCGTGGAATATCCGCCGGGCAGTTCGGACCCGATACATCGCCACCATGCCTGTGGGTTCATTTATGTGCTGGAAGGCTCAATCGTGATGCAGGTGAGAGGCGGAAAAGAAGTGACTTTGACACCTGGTCAGACCTTCTATGAAGGCCCCGATGATCTTCACGTTGTTGGGAGGAACGCAAGCAAAACCAAACCGGCGAAATTCGTCGTGTTCTTCGTGAAGGACAAAGGCGCTCCGATACTGGTGCCGGCCAACTAAAGCAAGAAACCGCGAGTAGGTGACCATGGATGTATATGAGGCAGTCAGAAGCCGACGGGCGGTGCGCGCATTCACCGACGCGCCTGTGCCGAGGGAGGTGTTGGAGCGCGTGCTGTCCGCCGCGGCTTGGGCGCCGTCCGGATCGAACATTCAGCCGTGGCACGTCTACGTAATAACCGGCGAGCCGCTTGCCGAGCTCAGGAGGCGCGCCGGCGAGCGCGTGGCGGCAGGAGACCCCGGAGACGAGCGGGAGTACGAGATGTACCCGCCCGCACTGAAGTCCCCGTACCACGAGCGCCGATCCGCCTTCGGCAAGCAGCGCTACGGCGCACTCGGTAATTCGCCTGAGGACCAGGAGAGGCGCAAGAGGATCGCCGCCCAGAACTGGAATTTTTTCGGCGCGCCTGCCGGGCTGTTCTGCTACATCGACCGTGACCTGGGCCGGCCCCAATGGGCCGACGTCGGCGGGTATCTGCAGACCGCAATGCTGCTGCTCCGCGCCGAAGGGCTGCACAGTTGCCTGCAGATGGCGTGGTCGGTGTATCGCAAGACCGTCGCGGAAATCCTGTCACCCCCGGCCGAGCTCATCCTCTACTGCGGCATGTCGATCGGGTTCGAGGACGTAACCGTGCGTGAAGAGCATGCGGGCCGCGCGCCCCTCCACGAGACTGTCATGTTCGTCGACAGCTTAGTTGCGCCCCTCCCGGAGGGTGAGATCCCAAAGTGGCAATCCGAGCATACTTAACGAGTTTCTGTTGTTCTTCGTGGAGGACAAAGGGCGCTCACGCCGGCCGCTGGTAAAGTCGAGAAGTTCCTTCTGACTTGTTGGGATGCAGTTTATGTTACCTCGGGTTGTCATTGTCGGTGGCGGCTTCGGAGGACTCTCCGCGGCTCGTGCCTTGCGCGATGCTCAGGTTCGCGTGACGCTGATTGATAAACGGAATTATCATCTCTTTCGCCCGATGCTGTACCAGGTGGCGACGGGGCTGCTCTCTGAGGACGAAATCTCTAGCCCTTTGCGTTCCGTCTTCAGTCATCGGAAAAACGTTCATATCCTTTTGGATGAGGTAACGGCGGTCGACCCAGACCAGCGCATTGTTCACCTGAGACGAGGCGACCTGGCGTACGACTTCCTGATCGTCGCGACTGGCATCCAGTACAACTATTTTGGACATGACGGATGGCGGCGCTTCGCTCCAGGCCTCGAATCGCTCGATGATGCCGACGTCATCCGCGGCAAAATACTGCGTGCGTTCGAACGAGCTGAGGAAATGGCTTCGATTGAAGATGCCGGAATTGAAGAGATTCGCCGCCAGCTTACGTTTGCGCTCGTCGGTGGAGGGACCGTAGGTGTGGAGATGGCCGGCACCCTCGCAGAAATCTCGCGCATCGAGTTGGTGCGTGACTTTCGGAATATAGACCCGACATCCGCCCGGATTCTTCTCTATGAGGCTGGGCCTCGCATTCTGCCCACCTATCCGGAGATTCTTTCGCTCAAAGCGCAACGGCACTTAGAGAGCTTAGGCGTCGAGGTTTTCACCAACGCTCGTGTGACGAGTGTGGATGCGGATGGAATCGTGGCCGGCGGACAGAAAGTTCGGGCCGGCACTGTAATCTGGGGCGCTGGTGTTGTCGCGTCTCCGGCGGGGCGGTGGCTCGGTGCGGAAACCGACGAGTCCGGGAAGATCCTGGTGGAACCGGACATGTCCGTACGTGGTCATCCGGAGGTTTTTGTTATTGGCGACACCGCTCATGTCGTTGCTCCGGTTCGAGATCTTTTTGGCATCCAATCGCGAACGCCGATGGTGATGCCCGGAGTAGCTCAACCCGCAATTCAGGAAGGGAAATATGTTGCGGACGTCATTCGGCGGCGCGTGGCGGGGCATGCCCAACCGAAACCTTTCTGGTACTGGGATAAAGGTGAACTCGCAATCGTCGGGAGGGCGTATGCCGTCGCGGATTTGCGGTTTGCACGGTTTGGGGGCTTCCCAGGATGGTTCGTGTGGGCAGCAGTGCATATTTATTTTCTGATCGGGTTTGCGAATCGGCTGTTCGTCACACTGCAATGGGGTCTTTCTTTCCTGACAAAACGTCGCCGCGTGCGAGTACTCTCTGAGGAACCCGCATCTGCGCAGGACTTGATCGATCCAGCAGTCTGAAATTCGCTAACGCCTCCTTAACTGAAGGTTGCCGAATCACTGTTGTCTCGTACGTGATGGGCTATTCGGGGAGTTCATGTCAGTTGCCGAGAACAGGCCAATCGCTCATTGAGCTATTCGGATCGGTCTATGTCTTCATCAAGTTGCCGTATTACGCGCAAGCCGCTGAAATGACTTGGGTTGTTCTTATCTGCAAGGATTAGGACCGAGAAACGCGCTACGCGTAGAAGTGATCGGCCTCTTCGAGGATCGTGTCTTGTCGGTCGGCAACTCTTTCCGTACTCGCGCCACGGAAGGATGGCCGTCAACCGCCCGCGATCTGCCAGCCAGCCCGCAGATGTGCCTCCACCCGGCTTCTCGTCGCGTGTAGTTAACATTCTCCGATTCGGCCGACAGCCGACTTCCGTCACTTAATCATTCGATCAGAACCGCAATGGTGATGGACTCTAGGCGGACCACGTCGTAAACGCGAGGTCAATAGATTGTAAAATCACGTGCTCCTCCCTTCTCAGCGGCTTGAGATCTAGTCACAATCATCGAGGAGAAAACCTCCATTTGATGCGAAATACACTTCTTACTCCGCGCGCGGTACAGGTCCTTGTCGCCGCTGCTTTCGCCGTTCCCTTAATGGCACAGACGTCCATAATTCCCCTCAATACCCTGGTTGCCAATCATGGCTCGATTTCCGCTGGAAACGTGAATTTCAGCAACTTCCAGAAACCGGGAGTCCTGCCCAGCCCGGTGGCTTTGTTAGGAGAGTTCGGCGATATCGGCGTCAGCGCAACCGCAAATGCGGACGGCACGGTTTCGCTCGCATTTATCGGCATTGACCCGGCCAGCGGATTGCCAAACCCGCTGATCGTGAGTTCGACCGCTGGCGCTGATCTCGTCCGTCTGATCAGCTACAGCATCACCGTGACCGATCCCGCTCTTCGACTGCATTCGGTGGACCAGAACTTCGGCCCCGGAACCGTGATTACCGGGAACAACACCGCAATTAATGGGTTGTACACTGCCGAGCTCCCGCCCGACGTTTACGACCTGCTCATATTCGACCAGGTCGATCTGGGATCGGCCGGTCCACTCAGAGGTACGGGCATGCCATCCGCGGACGGATCGGGGACTTTCGCAGGCACCGGGGGCATCCTGTTACCCGGCGGTAATCTCGCAGGCTACACGATGGCGAATGAATTCGGGCTCATCAAAGGCCACTGGGGTTTCGCTCCGGGCGGATCCATAGACTCCGTGACGGTCAGATTTTCACTCGTTCCGGCAGGCTCTCCTGTGCCGCCTGCGACAGTGAACCTTGCCGCCCCCGGAGATGTCAGCGGCGTTAGCGGATCGGCTATTACTGGGAACGGCTTCAATCTGAACAGTAACGGCATTGGCAGCATCACCCTCTCGAATTACGCGCAGGAGGGCGGAGCGGTAATCACTCTCACCAGCAGCAATCCGGCTGCGATTGCGGTCCCGCCCACCATAACAGTGCCGCAGGGTTATTATCTGTCTGCTCCCTTTGTGCTCGGAGCACCCACTGTGGATGCTCCGACGCAAGTCACCATTTCCGCTTCTTTCAATGGAAGGACGCAGACGCAGGTGTTCACCGCTAACCCGGTAACGCCCCTGGCAATCGCCGGCATCTCGGCCACAGTGCTTCCAGCGAACACAATCCGGATTCTGATCAACATGAATCGGGTGAACGAGTCGCCTGCAACGGTTCTACTCACCAGCAGCAATCCCGGCGTAGCGGCCGTGCCGGCGAGTTTCACCATACCTGCCTTCACCGCGCCGGGTGACTTCCGGTTCGCGAGCTTGACGATCCCCTACGCGCCAACAGGCGTCGACACACCGGTCACGATCTCTGCTCTGTTTGGCGGCGTCACAACGACGGCAACAGTCGTGATCCCGAGAACGGTTGACACCGTGAACATCACGAGGGCAGAATTAGTCGTTAGGACGGGCAGCCTGAGAGTCGATGCGACAAGTAACTCTCCATCCG
>DASQVJ010000471.1:0-4306 GCA_035640835.1 Bryobacteraceae bacterium | reverse complement strand
CGATTGCCACCACGAAGACAAGCGCCAACACGGCGCCACCGATCAACAACACAACCGCCGGATCCCGAGTCGACGCCGCGAGGTGAGGCGCAGCGTGCCTCAATGCATCTCGAACACCGGTATCGAGAATAATCAGGACCGCGCCGTTTCGTTCCAGCCGAAGCACCTCTTCCTTGAAGTTGGGCGCGAGTTGCCGGATCTCGCCGAACGGCCAGAGCTCCGTGTGATCCAAATACGAGACCACGAGTCCGCCCGAGCCCACCGCAACGATCGCCGGCCGTCGAACCGGAATCCGTCCATCTAGAATTACGGCGTTTGGAGACTCACTCATAAACCGGCACCGTCGATTTCCAGCAGAGAACTTAGCCCTTCCCCGGTCGCCGTGGCTGCCCGATCGTGACGCTCGATCGACTCGAGCGGGATGTCGCCTTCAATGCTCAAATGATGCGCCAGGAATTCAGCTCTCTCAATCGTCGCCCATGGTGCGAGGACGGTGTGCGTCACCGGCGTTAGCAGAAAAGTGCGGATAACGATCGGGTAGTAAGTCGAAGCTTCACCGTGAAAGACGATATAAGACGGCTCAGCCGAGGCGCGCCTGATGAAGTGTCCTGGGACGATGGGAAATTCCATATGAGGAGGATCATGCCGCTCCGATCGGCAGTGTGCTGAAAAAGGCGTCACGACCGTTCCGCCGGTCGCAGAAAATCCAGGCTTTGCCCGAGCCTGTGAGTCTCGTCTTAAGACGACTTTCGTCACTTCGGCACACTTGGGCCTTCACGTGCCTCGCTCAATACGGGATGTAAGAGCGCGTACGACAACCTGCGCGGCCCGACACCCAGAATTGCAGCAGAAAGGGACATATACAACCTATGAAGACCTCCATTCTTGCGCTGGCACTCACACCAATGCTATTCGCGGCCGATGATCGTAGCAAAGATTTTGATCGCATCTCGGACGCTGCAGCCGTTTTACATCAGATCATGGCCGCACCTGATAAGGGTATCCCGAGCGAGATATTAGAAAGCGCCCAATGCGTCGGAATCGTCCCCGGCGTAAAAAAGGCTGGGTTTATTGTGGGAGCTAAGTATGGAAAAGGAATTCTTGTCTGCCGTGCCAATCACGCATGGAGCGGGCCATCCATCGTAATCGTCGAGGGTGGCAGTGTTGGTTTCCAGATCGGAGTGTCGGACACTGATGTCGTATTCGTCGTACGAAATAAGGACGGCGAAAAGAAATTGATGCAGGATAAGTTCACGTTCGACGCAAACGCTGGTGCCACAGCAGGTCCGGTCGGGCGTACCGCCGAGGCGGCGACGGACGCACAATTGCACGCGGAGATCCTGTCCTATTCTCGTTCGCGCGGCCTATTTGCAGGCATTGATCTGGGAGGAGCTACCCTGAGGCCAGATAACAAGGACAATGAGGCCCTCTATGGCCGCAAGGTAACACAACAGGAAATCCTGACCGGGCAGGTACCCCCGCCGTCAGGCGCCGAGCGTCTTTATGCTGAACTGAATCGCTACGCCCCGCGGCGATAGCCGCATAAGTCGTCGAGTATTCGTATTACGATAGGCGAAATACCGGAGCGGCAGAGTCACCCCGAGAAACCTGCCGCAAACTTATCGCGAGAATCTACTGAGTAAGCTCGGCGGTCATCGTTGCACCCCCCATGCTTTCCATCGTGGCAACGACTTTAACGGACTTGCGAGTATCCTTCGCAATCCAAGCAACGGTGTTGCTATTTCCTCCATCCAGCGGCGATGTTTGAACACGAAACGCATCGAATGTGCCCGCTGGAACCGTGACCGTCTCGGACCCCACCACCTTGAACTCCACCAGTTGCGGCTTCTGCTTCTGCACGTTGAAGTTTCGAAACACTGTGGAATATCCATGCTCCAGCGGTAGTTGGCTGAGCGACAGCATAAACGCAGGACCGTCGGCAAAAAGAGGTCCGTCGAGATCCACCGACACTGGCTTCTGCTTATCGCCCATACTCATCGTGCCTGTTGCCTTCGAGTCGTTAAAGTCGAGGTCGACTGCGATCGGTCCCTGCTTAAAGCTGCGTTTGCGGACCGCGAGCGTGCCCTTCTCGAGTTGCACTGAGTCAGTCATGCTGCCGGACGGAGTCTCAAACATGTCGGTCGCTGTGAACCCGCCATTCTCTTCCGCGACGGTGCGCGTCAGTTTCATTGCCACCTCACGACCCGCCATAGCGATCTTCACGTCGTACTTCGAAGTGCCAGGCTTGGGGTCCGATAGAACCTTCGGCAGCGTCACCTTCGAGGAATCCACCTTCCTGGTCAGTACGACCGTCTTGGGATCCACCGTAATCTCTTTCAGGCGCGCAACCACTTCGGGCTTGCCGCCCTCCTGATACCGGCCGTCGAGATGCTTCGCCAGGAATTTCTCCGCCGCCATGAACATTGCCATGCTGTTCACAGGACGTTGGAACCCATGGCCCTCATCATTTGCGAGCAGGTACTCCACAGGGAAGTCTCGATCGCGCAAAGCCACGACGATCTGCTCGGCTTCGGCGCGATTCACCCGAGGATCGTTCGCGCCTTGAACCACCATGAGCGGTGTCTTGATGTTCTTGGCATCGGTGAGTGGCGAGCGCTCCTTCAGCCAATCCTTGCCTTCCGGCGTTCCCGGATCCGCCATGCGCGTGAACATGATCTTCTTGTCGGATTCCCAGTAGGGCGGAATCGCTTCGAGCAGCGTAATCAGGTTCGATGGACCGACGATGTCGACGCCGGCACGATACAGCTCAGGAGTAAACGCAACACCAGCGAGCGTCGCGTAACCTCCATATGAGATACCCATGATCCCGATCCGTTTCGGGTCCGCGATCCCCTGGGCGATCAGGTACTTCACGCCCCACGTGATGTCGTCCTGCATCTTGCGACCCCATTCGCGGTTGCCCGCGTTCAGGAACTTCTTCCCATAACCGGTGGAGCCACGGAAGTTCGGTTGGAGCACCGCATATCCCCGATTCGCCAGGAACTGCGGGATGCTTGAATACCCCCAGAAGTCGCGCGCCCAAGGACCACCGTGGGGCACGACCACCACTGGTAGATTCTTGCGAGGCAATCCTGTTGGATAAGTGAGATAAGCCGGAATCTCCAGCCCATCCGACGATGGGTACTTGATTGCCACCATCGGCGACAGTGCTTGTCTGGGCAGTTTTTCTCGCGTTCGATATTGCAGTGTGAGTTTCTTCGCTGTTCGATCGAACAGGTATGTCTCGCCAGGCTCAACGTCGCTAGTCGAAGAGACTAACCAGGTCTTCTCATCGAGACTCATCGAAGGCATTCCGATTTCACGCCCAGGCAATTTGCTCTGCAGCCACTTGTAGTCGGCTTCCATGCTCTTGTCGCGGAAGTATCGGCGTGGCTTGTCGTCAACGTAAATCGTCAACTGCAACTCGTCTGTGTTCTCCGAGAAGCGGGCGCCGCCGAAGTCAACCCTCTTTAGCGGATCCGACTCGACCTTCTCTGTCTTACCTGTTTCGGGATCGAGCAGCAGGAGCTCCGACAGGTTCACATCGCCCTTGTCGCTCTGCATGTAAACGCGCTTGCCGTCCTTGTGGAAACGAAGAGCCGGGCAGTTCTCAAAGACATTACAGGAGTAGATCTTGCTGAACCCGTCCTTATCCACTCTCAGCGTCTCTTGCTCGCCGCTGCTGTCGGTGCGCGATGCCAATCGCAACACGCCGCTGTTATCGAAGATCCAGCGGCCAATGCGCTCGGTGTTCTTGCGAACCAGAGTCTTCTCTCCCGTTGAGATCTTCAGCTTGTACAGGTCATACCACGCTTTATCGCGATCGTTCAGCCCGATATACGCAATGTCCGGCTCATTCTTCGGCAAGCTGTAAAGAGTCACCCGAACTCCTTTTGTGCCGGTCAGGTCTCGAGAAGCCGGATACTCTATCCCGGCCTCCGCTGTTGCGTGCGGATCTACGGCATAGACGTTGAAGTTTTCGTCGCCATCGTTATCACGCACATAGATGATCTGCTTCGAATCCCGAGTCCAAAGAAACGCAGGTATCGGGCGCTTTCGTTCGCCGGTCAGCAGCTTCGCTTTTTCAAAAGGTTCGTCGACGCGCTTCACCCAAATATTCCTGGTATCGTTCCAAGGCTTCATGAACGCGAGGAACTTACCATCAGGAGACAACGATGCACCGGCGATCTCGGGATTACCGAAAATCAACTCGCGATCGATCAGTGGTGGGAGGCTTTGAGCACTCGACGGTTTGGTTTGCGCTTGCGTTGGAAACAAGGCAACCACAGAGAGCACTGCAAAAGGC
>DASQVJ010000470.1:0-3068 GCA_035640835.1 Bryobacteraceae bacterium | reverse complement strand
TGCCGCCGCAACAGGTGGTTCCTGAGCGGGAGTCGAGGACTGAGCAGAGGCAGCACCGCCGCCGGCGCCATCCGAAGCGGCATCGTCAATGCGCGCCACGACGGTGTTGATCGCTACGGTTTTGCCTTCCTCTACCAGAACCTCGCCAAGAACACCCGCCGCGGGCGACGGGATTTCCGTGTCGACCTTGTCAGTCGAGATCTCAAAGAGTGGCTCGTCGCGTTCCACGCGCTCACCGGACTTCTTGAGCCAGCGTGTCAACGTACCTTCCACGATGCTTTCCCCCATCTGGGGCATAACGACGTCGATCATAGAGTCCTTTCCGTTGCCAGTGCCGGTTCGAGAACCTGGCACTTGAATTTGTTGGAAACTTGCTCAACCACTGCAGCAGCGACGGTCTCGAAAGAAGCGTCGCACCCAAGAGCCCGGAGAGAAGTGACGGGTTTCGTGAGCCCGCAGGGAACGATGTACTGAAAATAGCTTAGGTCGGTGGAGACGTTCAGCGCAAAGCCGTGAGAGGTGACCCAGCGGCTGATGTGTACGCCAATTGCAGCTACTTTGGCGCCGTTGACCCAGACTCCCGTGGCTCCTTCGAGGCGCTCGCCGGTGATGCCGAACGTTCCAAGGGCATCGATGAGCACCTGTTCGATCGTGCGCACGTATGCCAGAACGTCGCGCTTCCACTCGCGCAGATCGAAGATCGGATAGCCGACGAGTTGGCCGGGGCCGTGATAGGTGACGTCGCCGCCGCGCTTGATGTGGTGTACCTCGATGCCGGTGCGCTGGAGCACGTCGTCACTGGCAAGGATGTTTTCCGGATGTGCGTTGCGGCCGAGAGTGACGACGTGGGGGTGTTCGAGCAGCAGTAGCTGGTCGGGTATTTCAGAATGTTTGCGCTGCTCCACAAGGCTCTGCTGCAACAGGAGCGCGTCGCCGTAGCGCACACGCCCCAGTTGCCGCAATTCGCAGATCCTCATGCTTTCTTATTCGATGGTAACCGTCGAAACAGCTTAGATGTTGATTGCCATGCCGTAAACGTTGTTGAACGCTTCTCCCAACGCCTCATAGAGCGTCGGATGGGCGTGGATGGTGTGCATCAAGGTGTCGACCGTCGCTTCCGCTTCCATCGCCGCGACGCACTCGGCGATGAGCTCGTACGCGTGTGGACCGATGATGTGGACACCGAGAATCTCGCCGTATTTCTCGTCGGCGACCACCTTGACGAAGCCGTCGTGCATTCCCAGGATCGTTGCCTTGCTGTTGGCGAGGAAGGGGAACTTGCCGACTTTCACCTTGAAGCCCTCAGCTTTGGCTTGCGCTTCCGTGAGTCCGACGCTGCCGATGCCGGGCTCGGTGTAGGTGCAACCGGGGATGCGGTTCTTGTTAATCGGAATCGGGTTGCGGCCGGTCATGTGGTCGAGGGCGACCATGCCTTCGGCTGTCGCTACGTGCGCAAGCTGAGGAGTTCCGGCCACGACGTCGCCGATGGCGTATACGTTCGGCTCAGCCGTGCGCTGGAACTGATCGACGACGATGAAGCCGCGGTCCAGCTGGACCTTCGTACCTTCGAGGCCGATGTTGTCGGTCAGGGGACGGCGGCCGACGGCGACGAGCAGTTTCTCGAAGACGAAGTCTTCTTTCTTGCCGCTGCCGAGGGTCGCACAGAGCGTGACGCCTTTGTCGGTTTTTTGAATATTTTCGGCGCGGGCACCGGTTTCAGATCGGATGCCTTGCTTCTTGAAGGAGCGCTCGAGTTCCTTGCTGACTTCCTCATCTTCCACAGGTACGAGGCGTGGGAGCATCTCGAAGATGGTCACGTCGGTTCCGAAGCGCTTGAAGATGGAGGCGAACTCAACGCCAACGGCTCCGGCGCCGATCACGCCGAGGCTCTTCGGGACGGATTGCAGGTCGAGGATCTCGATGTTGGTCAGGATCTGGTCGGCGTCGGGCTTGAGCCCAGGGAGCATGCGTGCCTCTGAGCCGGTCGCGATCATGATGTTTTTGGTTTCGAGAACCTTGGTGGATCCGTCGTCTGCCTTGACTTCCACCTTGCCGGGTCCGGCAATGCGACCGAAGCCCTTGACGACGTCGACCTTGTTCTTCTTCATGAGGCCTTCGACGCCTTTGGCGTGCTTGGAAACGATCTTGTTCTTGCGATCGCTCACCAGGCCGTAGTCGAGGCGCGGGTTCTCGCACTGGATGCCCTGCTCGACGGAATGCTGGAAGTAGTCCCAAACTTCGGCTGTGTGCAGGAGGGCTTTCGTTGGGATGCAGCCGACGTGGAGGCACGTGCCGCCCAGCTTGGGGTCCTTTTCAACAATGGCTGTTTTGAGCTTGTATTGGCCTGCGCGCACTGCGGCTGAGTAGCCGCCCGGGCCGCTACCGATGATTACCAGGTCGTAAGACATTGTAAGTTGTTATCCTACCATTCGATGCGCGTTATAGGCCCTAGGAATCGCCGTGAGATCTTGGGAGCCGGGGATCGTCATATAAATATGAAACTGCGGCTACGCCATAATTCGATACGCTTGCGATTGGCGCGAGGTGAAGTGATGGGACTGGCGGAGACGGGCAGGGTCGCGGAAACGATTGCGTTCGGGCCGGACGAGGCAGAGCATTTCAGCTACGTTGTGGTCTGGAACATCGATGCGCGCCATGTATCGGCGACCTATGAGCCGGGAATGCTCGTTGTGACCTTGCCGGAGAGGCTGGCGAAAGCCTGGGCAGATAGCGACCAGATCTCGATCTTTGGAGAGCAGGGAGCAGGGAATACGGAGCCTCTGCAAATCCTGGTAGAAAAAGACTTTGCGTGCGCGCATACGGCGGATCCGGTGGAGAACGAGGATACGTATCCGAACCCCCGATTCGCGGTTTGATTCGGCCTGACTGGCCACTTCCCGCGCTTTCGAGTAGGCTGAATCTTCCTATTGCCTTCCCATAGAAAGGCTGCGATACTCATGTGGGATACCAATATGAGTCCAAAGGCCGAAGTCTGGCAGGGCACGCTCTCGCTCATGGTGCTCAAGACACTGAATGCGATGGGTCCGCAGCATGGGTATGGCATCGCG
>DASQVJ010000469.1:0-11997 GCA_035640835.1 Bryobacteraceae bacterium | reverse complement strand
AGGAACTCGAAGGCGCTGCCGTGGAAATCATTGCCGCCTGACTTGTAAACGAGGTTGAGCACTGCCGTCATGCTGCGGCCGAACTCGGCGTTGAAATTCTGTGCCTGAAGGCGGAACTCAGCCACCGCATCCACCGGCGGGAACACGGAGACGCCGACAAATCCGTTTACCGTTGGGAACGCTGCGCTCGAGCCGTCAATCAGGACATCGAACGTTCCTCCTCGCGCGCCGTTGACGCTGAAGCTCACGCCATTATGCGCATTGCCGATGCTTCCTGTGACGCCGGGCGTGAGATTCACCAGGCTGTACACGTTGCGTGTGTTGAGCGGCAGTTCGTTGATGCTTTTGTTATTGACGACCTTGCTGACCGATGACGCTGTGGCTTCGACGACGGCCGCGTCGGCCACAACGGAGACGGACTCGGTAACTTCGCCGACTTGCAACATAACGTCGACGCGCGCCTGCTGCTGGACGCGCAACTGAATGCCTTTCTGCTCGAAGGTGCGGAAGCCTTGCCTGCTGACGGTAACACCGTATGCACCAGGTGGAAGCAGAGGAACGGTGTAGGCGCCTTCGGTGTTGGTGGTTGCCTCGAATCGGGCGCTGGTCGCGCTGTTCGTCACAACTACGCGGGCTCCGGCGACCACGGCTCCAGTGCTATCGGTGACCGCGCCCACAATCGTTCCAGTCGATGTCTGCGCTGCACATCCGAGCGCGAACGCAAGGATGCCAGCAAGAACTTTCAGCGGGATTATTCTCATGACCTTTACGGGAGGGTAGCAGTCGTGAGTTAAAACCGGCTTTCGATTTTGTAAGGGACGCATGACGCAGCACGCTCACGAGGCTTCTTTAGCGTGAGCAGCCGCGAAAGTACGTTAGCTGATGTAGACCGCAATAGGACCGCTTGCGGCGCGAGGGCGATGCCTTCCTCAACGTCTCGAGATCTGATCGTAGTTCGAGATTGCAGCAATCACAAGTTGCAGCGTGCGCGCAGTAGCATCGCCGATTTCATTGGGGTCACCCGGCTTCCAGTCTTTGCGCGAACCGTCGTAGCTGTACTTCACCGGCAGACGGGTCAGCGCAGGGTCGTACTGACCTTCGGTTCCACCCAGCTTGAATACTACGAGATCGAGCGATGGCACTACGTAAATCGCGTGGCCGCCCGAGCCGGCTTTCCAGTACGCATCCTTGGGCACGAACTTCACGTGCCCGTTGTCATTCACGTTGAAGTTGAAGCTATGCGTGAAATGAGGGTTGTACGAAACCGAGCGTCCGCACAGCCGCACGAATTCGGCAGGCACGATCTGTCGGCGGCCCCATTTGCCGTCTTTCAGCAACATGTAGCCGAAACGCAGCATGTCCGTTGATCGCACGGCGATGCTCCCACCTCCCGGCGTGTGCAGCATGCGACCGTTCGCATCGATGCCGCTCTTCAGCTTGGGTCTGTACATCGCGTACCCCCACTCTCCAAACCCGAGCGGCTTCGTAAGGCGGAGTCGCAAGTACTCCTCCATCTCCATGCCGGTGAGCTTGCGCACGATCATTGCCGGTATGTGGCTGGAGGCTGTCGAGTACGAGTAGCAATCGCCGGGATCGCACCATAACGTCTGTCGCATCGCGAAATCGTCGGTGGTTGACCAGGGGCCGTTGTCAATGGTTGGATTCGGCCAGGTTTGCTTCACGCCCTGCACGTAGACCGGATTGGTGCCGCGAATGCCTGCGGACATCGCGAGCACCTGCCCGAGCGTGATCTCAGCCTTGCGCGCATCTTCAAGCGGGAAATACTCAGCAGGAAGATACTTCGGTGTGAAGATCTTCTGGTTCAGACCTTCGGGTATCTCCGCCGCTTTCTCACGCAACATGATTGCGGTAGCGATGCTTGTGAACGCCTTCCCGCACGAGGCGAGCTCGGGGAGTGCCTCGCGATTGCCGCGGCCGAAGTACCGCTCGTACACCAGGTAGCCGTGTCGTACAACAAGAAGCCCACCGTGCTGGCTCGTTTTCTCGACATACTCGAATGCCGTGTCGAGCTTATCGACACTCATGCCGGTCTTCTTCTGAATATCCCCAGGACTCTTCAGTGTGCGCCAACCGCCCTTAACGTCGGGCGGCGGGAAGTAGTCGGCTGCAACGAGCGGAAGCAGGAGGGAGGCGGCGAGAAGTGCGAGTCGCATCACGGTCCGATATCGTATCGCAATCAAGCCATAACATGCGGCCGTTATTTCTTGGGCGTTTGCGCCGCCGCCAGTTCTTTACGGAAGTTCTCCTCCGCCTTCGTCACAGCCGTTCGATAGCCTTGGGGATCCACAAACGACCCAGCCTTGTGCTTCTCCTTCATGTTGTATTGCGATGCGTGCGCCGCAACCCAAATCTCGGGTGTGAGCTTCTTTTGCCTGGCGAAGGACTTCTCGAAATCCGTCGCAATATTCGGATATGCGGGATTGCCCACCAGCGGCATTACCACCGTCAACATGTTGAGGATTCCGACAGTGCGCTTCTTACCTCCGTCATCGACGGTCATCATGTAGCCGACGCTGCCCTTGGTGTGTCCTGGCATGGAAACAACGGTCAACTCTGTGCCGCCCAACCGAATCTTGTCGCCGTCTTTAAGTCGCCGGTCCACTTTAATCGGCCGGAACTGAGTGAACCCCGCAGGATCGCTCTTGCCGCCATCCTCCATGATGGGTGCGTCGCCCTCGGTCGCAAAGACTTTGGCCCCGGAGAGCTTTTGCACCTCGGCCATCGCGGCAACGTGATCGAAGTGCGCTTGCATGTTCAGCAGGATCTTGATGTCTTCAATTCGATTCCCCGTTTGGCGGATGCTTTCGCGCAGAAGGGGTGTCGAGTCTTCCAGGCCCGTGTTAATGAGGATATGACCTTCCGGCGTTGTTATCAGGAAGCAGGCGAGATCCTCGGTGCCGACGTAATAGAGATTCCCGGCGATCTTGTGCGCCGGATAAGGCCGCTTCCAAGCCTCATTCATTTCGGCAAAGGCAGAGCAGGCGAGAAGGAGCAAGGCGGCGATGCGCATATTAGGACAGTATCGCGCGCAGTCTTACGTTAGCGAGCTTCTGCGCAACTGAAGTTAGCGGCCTCGTCGATACTTCCCTGCCCTTTGTACTTGGCGACCTGCGGATAAGGACAGAGCGGCCGAGTACGCACGGCCTTACCCGAAACGTTGCGAGCGGCGATCATGCGTTCAGGTGCTCGGCCTTTTTCCACCCAATCGATCAGGGCGGCAAGGCGAGGCGCTGAGTCGCAGCCCGGGCCCGACGAGCAATGGAAAACGCCAGGCATCATGAACAGACGAAAGAAGTCGGTTGTCTTCGGCCCCATGGCTTTGGCGACGGCTTCGTAATACTCGATGCCCATCACTGGATTCAGGGCGGGATCAGCCCATCCGAACCACATAAGCAGTTTTCCGCCGCGGTCGCGGAATTGTGAGAGATCGGTGTCGGTCGCGTTGAGGACTCGGCGGATGTACTCGAGATCCGGCGGCTGACCCAAATCGAGGCTGGCAAGTTCGAGTTTCGGGTTCTTCTGATCGGTGAAGTAGCGGAAGAAGCCTTCCGCGAACATATGCACTAGAGGGGGATTCCCCTCTCGGACGAGCCAGTTGTACCAGCCGACACGACCCGTGCTACCCAACGCCTCCGGGCCAACAGGCCAAGCAGGGATCCGAGCATTTCCCGCCTTTTGCTCCGAGTACAGGAACGTAAGCGCTTGCAGTTGCCCGTCGGTGAAACATTCCGGTTGGTCATTGGCACTGCACTTGGGGAGATCGCGACCGGGTTGAAAAGCGCATTTGCGCGGGTCATCGATCACCCCGTCTTTAACACCATCCTGCGCATCGCAGCTTTCGTAGATCAGTTTGCCTGCAAGTGCGATTTTCGCTTCGGGGATGGGGTGCTTAGAGAGGATCTGCACCATGGAGACGGCGCGGAGCATGGACGTGACGAAGTCGAGCACGGGAGCGCCGGCGGAGATACCGTCGAAGTCGTTTGGAAACCGTTGGGCGCTCATCAGAGCCTGCCGACCACCGGTCGAGCAACCGACAAAGTAGGAGCGTGCGGGCGCGTGGCCGTAGTAGGCCGTCGCGATGCGTTTGGCCGAATCCACCGTCACATGCACGGCCCGGAAAGCATAATCGAGGAGCTGCTGCTTGTTCATGGCGAAGGCTCCTGGCGCTTCCCCAGCAGCCTCATGGCCCGTGTTGGTGTGTGTAAAGACAAAGCCGGCTGCAGCCACTTGGTTCCGTGCCTGCTGGCGCGCTGGCAGATTCAGATCCTCGCCCGCGAACCCGCCGTTACCGATCATCAGCAAGCGGCCGTGCCACGACGATGGGAGCGCGACCTCGAACTGAATCTCGGGTTGGATTAGCCCAGTGACTCGGCAAAACTCCGGAGCGCCGTTGATGCCCGGGATCATCTCCGCCGTGGCGATACTGAACTCGTAGCCCGTGAGAGCTCTCAAGGAAGCGCAGGATCTCTCGGGGGATCGCCGCGCTTCATTCGCAGGCTGCTTCCAGGCATTGATTTCATCAGTGAGGTTTTGACCATGGACAAGAACCCCGGTCAATAGCAAGAATCCTATGCGAGCGACCATTGTGCGGATACCGCCAAGCAGTATACAAGCACCCGACGGTCGCTCGCGTGCCGATCTCGAGCCTAGAACTCGAAGCGCAGACCGACTTGCAGGATGCGCATGGTTGTGCCAACAAGAATACTGGTGATACGGCCGGCACTGTTCGGGCCCGCATCGATGTTGGTGTTCGGATTCGCAAGGTTGGTGTGATTGAACGCGTTGTACGCCTCGCCTCGCAGCTGGAAGCCCATACGTTCGTTCACTGGGAAGCGCTTAGCCACGCTCAAGTCGACATTCACCAGACCCGGACCGCGCAGAGAACCTCGGCTGGCGGTGCCGAATTGATACTGACCCGGTACGGCATAGGCGCCGAGGTTGAACCAAAGATTGCGGCTCTGTCCACCGGGAACATCGTAGGGATCGACCCCGGCCACTCGGTTCGGCCGGAGCGAAACACCAGTGATGTCGGCATTCAGATGGGCATTGTTCACCAGAGTCGGCGTAATTGCCAGACCGCTTTGAAGCAGTGTGACGGTGTTGAGTTCCCATCCGCCCAGGACGAAATCCAACGCGCGATGCATGTCGGCGAAGTACCGGCGACCACGGCCAAACGGAAGCTCGGCATTCAGACCAAGAGTCCCGACATGGGTGCGATCGAAATCGGAAGGCCCTCGATTCAACCGGCCGTTCAGCATCAAGCCACCCGTAGTGTCGATCGTTTTCGAGTAGGTGTACGTGGCCAGCAACGAGATGCCGGCAGAGAATCGCTTCGTTAACTTCGTTTGCAGCGCCTGATAGCTGTTGCTGCCCATATTCGATGCATCGGTGATGCCCTGGGTGAGACCGTAGCGGACGAACAACGGGCGACGTGGGTTGAGTGGTCCTGGGCCCGGGATTGCCTGATTCAACGGCCAGCCGATCCGAAGGTGACGGCCCGCATTGCCGACATAGGTTGCGGTGGCAGTTGTATTGCCCGCGATCAGCCGCTCGATGGTGAAGTTCCAGCTATCAACGTACGAGTAACCGATGTCCGCGGGCCGGTAGGTGGCGCCCACACGATCGGGTAAAGGCAGAATGCCGTTCGATGGAATCTGAGGCACAACCGGTGTCGGTGGACCTTGTGCGAGCGTGAAGACCGGTGTGTAGAGGTTCGGCTGTTGCACGGTCTGAGTGATAAGCGTGGGGTAGTTGTTCGCTGTGTTGTTGAAGGTATTGCCGAAGATCTCCTGGAAGTAGGAGCGCCCCCAACCGGTGCGGATCACCGTCTTCGAGTTCAATTGATAAGCGATGGCGAAACGTGGCGAAAAGTTGAGCCACTGTGTGTTGACGTTAGCTGACTTGCTGTTGCCGCCAACGCCCGCAATGATCACGGAATTTGTCGTTACGTCATAGCGGGACCCTTGGCCTTCGTTGATGCTTTGATTCGGGAACCACGTGTCCCAGCGCACGCCGAGGCTGAGCGTCAGCTTCGAGTTCACGCGCCAGGTGTCCTGCACGAAATAGAACATGCGCCATTGCATGTCCTCCATGTTCGTTTCCGTGAGAACGAAGCGCTCGTACATAGTAGGAAGACCCATAAGGAAAGTCGCGGCGCCGATGCCGGATCCAGGAACATCGGCGCTACCCGTGACTGTCTGTGCGAATGTGAAGTTGCCGTTGCGTTTGCGATCGCTCGGGAGACGCCGGTTCTGCGCGCGCCGGATATCGGTGCCCCATTTCAGCGTGTGATTGCCAGCGATCTTGGTCCAGTTATTAACGAACTGATACACGAACTCCCGCTGATCGAGCGGGCAGTTGCACTGGTTGACCTGCAGACTGTAGCCGAACCGAAAGGCGCCATTGCCGGTGATGTCGAGCGAAGGGAGTCCCGACGTGTCAGGGCGATCGGGAAGGTTCACATTCGGGATACCTGCTTCCTGGGCCGTATTCTTGCCAAAGTCGAGCGGAAGCACGTTCACTTTGTACTGCGTGAATCCGAACCGGAAGTCCGTGAGCAAGGTCGGGTTCAGAATGTAGTTGAGTCCCCAGACAGCATTTTGATTGCGTGCCGGTGCCTGCCCCGAGAAAAGCAATCCACTGAGGCCAGGTCCACCAACGTCTCGGCCGAATGCTGCAGGAGCCTCGCGACGGAAATCCGCGAAACTGTAGCGCCCGAAGTAGCGCAGCGAGTCGCTGGCATAGTGGTCCACACGAATGTCGAACTGATCGGCATCGAAACGGTCGGTGGCCTGCGATGTGAAGTTGTTATTGATGGCGCCTGGTGCACCGGCGTTGGGAAGAGGGAGAAGGTTGATGAGGGCTCGCGCCTGTGGCGAGATGCGGTCTGAAGGAATGATGTTGTTTGCAAACGGAGTGCGGCCACGACCATTCTCATCGCCCGTTTGAGGATCGTAGATTTGCTCAGTGAACGCGCTGAAGTTTCCTTGGCGCATCGCCGGCGTGGGTACGGTGGTTAAGACAGATGCACCGGTCCGGCGTCGGGTGCCCTGATAATCGCCGAACGCGAAGAGCTTGTTCTTCAGAATCGGTCCACCGAGAGATCCGCCGAACTGATTCCAACGCAAAGGCGGAGGACCAAGCGGTTCGCTAAACGGATTTCGTGCGTTCATGATGTTGTTCTGCAGGAACTCGAAAAGCGATCCGTGGAGTTGGTTTGTGCCGGACTTAGTCTCCACCTGGATCACCGAACCGCCGGCTTGTGCGAACTCAGCATCGAAGTTGGCACCCGTATATTTCACTTCCTTCACCGAGTCGATGCTCGGGTTCACGATGACAATGCCTAACACAGGGTCATTGTTGTCCGTGCCATCGATCATGAAATTCGTGGAGCCGAAGGTCTGCCCGTTGTTGTTGATCTGAATGCCGCCTTGCGGGTTCTCGCTCGACGCATGCTGTCCGAGCACTCGTTGAGCCCCGGGGATGAGCAGCTGAAGGGAAGTCAGGTTGCGGTTGAGAGTCGGAAGCTCCGTGACTTCTCTCGTGGTAAGAGCCGTGCTGATCTCCGCTCGATCGGTCACGAGCGGGGGCGCGGTGGAGGTCACGCTCACTTGCTCGGAGACTTGACCAACTGACAATTGAGCGTCGACGCGGGTGGAGGTTCCGAGGGCAATTTGAACTCCCTGTTGCACCAGGCGTTGAAAACCGGAAGACTCGAACTCGACTTTATATTCGCCACCGGCCAGTTGGGTAATGAAGTAATTGCCTGACTCATTCGTCACGGCGTTGTAGGAGACGCCTCTTTCCTGACTTGTGACGGTGACTTTGGCGCCTGTAATGACGGCACCAGCCGGATCCGTCACAGTGCCTAACAAGCTGCCGAATGTGGCTTGTGCAAGCAGCCCGGGCGAAAAAGTGAGAAATATCCAAAACCAGCGTAGGACCTGCGACATGGGAGACCTCCTTAGCCTTCGAGACTGCGGTTATTTCTATACCTGCTCTTTCCCAAAGTCAATAACTCCATTGCCTCACTGCGCCAAGATTTCATCCAGACATATAATTCAGGAAAGTCCATAACGGAGAGACATGTTTCGCTTCTCCTTTTGCCTACTACTCGGCGCCCTGTCTGTGCCGGCTGCAGACAATGCGGAGTTGTTTCGCGTCAAAATCCAGCCAATCCTTCAGAGCCAATGCGGATCGTGCCACAGCGGCAAACAACCCCAAAGCGATTTCTCAGTGGACAACTATGCGACTGTTCTGAAAGGTGGAAAGCACGGCCAGGCAATCACTCCGGGATCGAGTAAACAAAGCGCTCTGCTCGCTTATATGCGCGGCGATAAGACACCACGCATGCCGCTGGGCGGACAGCTCCCGGACGCCACGATTGCTGAGATCGCTCGCGCAATTGACGAGCTGACGCCTGAGAAAGCCGAGGCCCAAGCGAATCGCGATTCGCACATGGAATGGCTGCTGAAGGCGCCCAAGAGGCCCGATGTGCCGAAGGTCACGAACACAGCCTTCGTAAAGAACTCGATCGATGCTTTTGTAGTCGCGAAGCTCGAATCGAAGGGCCTGACCCCTGCTCCTCGGGCTGATCGGCGAGCGCTCCTACGCAGGCTTTATTTCGATCTTCTCGGCGTCCCCCCGAGCCTTGAGGAGGCGAAGGCCTTCCTGAGCGACGAGTCGGCAGATGCCTACGAGCGGCTTGTCGACAAGTTGCTCGCCGACCCTCGCTATGGGGAGCGTTGGGCTCGTCATTGGCTCGACCTTGCGCGATATGCGGAGTCCGACGGATTCGCGGTGGATACCGAGCGGCCGACTGCCTGGCGCTATCGAGACTACGTGGTTCGCTCGTTCCAGCAGGACAAACCGTACGACCAGTTCGTGAAAGAGCAGATCGCAGGAGACGAGATCAGGGGCAACGACGATCGATCGGAACGCCTGGTCGCTACCGGCTTTCTGCGAATGGGGACCTGGGAAGCCGACGCCACTTCGAAACAGCAACTGCGCCAGGACTTCCTGAATGAGATAACGGGCACGACGTCATCGGTCTTCCTCGGTCTCACAGTCGGCTGCGCTCAGTGTCACAACCATAAGTACGATCCGATTCCTCAGCGCGACTTCTATCGACTGCAAGCGTTCTTTGCCGCGACGGGAGTGGACGAACTGCCCGCCCCATTTCTGAAGCCGGAAGATCCTCTCGACAAAAAGCGAAGGTTCCGCGACCTTGAGGACGCGTGGGAATCGGCGACCGCTCAACTGGACAAGCGCCGTGAGGAGTTGAAGGCTCGATTCATCGCGCTGAAGAAGGTCAAGGAAGACGACGCGAGCGTAAAAGAGTTTCTGCGCGAGCTAAACGTCGCGAACGCGTTCTTCCAGGAGCGTCAGGATGCGATCTTCCAAACGGAAGAATGGAAGCGCTACAGCGAGGCTAAGGATGAGGTCCAGAAGCTGAATGAGCGGATGCGCCGGTTCCGCCCGGTTGCGTACGCTGTGCACGATCTCGTTCCGCCCAATGTGCCCGACCTGCCCTCGACCTATATCCTGGCAGCCGGCGAGCTGGACGCAAAGACCGACAAGGTGGAGGCCGGTTTCCCCGAGTGTGTGACGGGCAAAGCTGAAGCCGCAAAGATTCCATTTGTCGGTGGCAGCTCGGGCCTTCGGCTTGCGCTGGCCGAATGGATCGCAAGCAATGAGAATCCGCTCACCGCTCGAGTGATGGTGAATCGAATCTGGCAGCAGCACTTCGGGGAAGGCATCGTACGCACTCCGAGCGACTTCGGTAAGAATGGCGCTCGACCCTCGAATCCGGAACTGCTCGATTGGCTCGCGACAGAATTTATCAGCAAGGGGTGGAGCATCAAGGCCATGCATCGCTTGATGCTGACCTCGAACACCTATCGTCAATCCGTCCACAATCCAAACCTAAAGCAGTTTAAGGAAATCGATCCGAACAATGAGTTGCTGTGGCGGATGAACTGGCACCGGCTCGACGCCGAGAGTCTCCGCGACACACTGCTCTCGGTCGGCGGTAAGTTGAATCCCGCCGCGGGCGGACCAGGAGCTCTCTTGAACGTGCCACCAGATGTCGCCGAAGGATTCGAATTCTTCAAATGGTTTCCGTCGAGTGACGACGAGCAGCGGCGCCGGACCATCTACACGTTCCAGCGGCGTAGCGTCATCGATCCGGTCGTCGAGGTGTTCGACGGAGCCAACATGAGTCAATCGTGTTCGCGACGCATTCCGACCGTCGTCGCACCTCAAGCGCTCACGCTGTTAAATGGCGAGCTTTCCATGCGAATGTCCGAGGCTTTGGCCGAGCGAATCGTCGAGAGGACCACCGACCGCGACGCCCAAATCGACAAAGCTTTCTGGATTGTTCTGCAGCGGTCGCCATCCGATGCGGAACGTGCAAAAGGGCAGCAGTTGTTTACGCGATTTCCGGCCAAGCAAGCTCTCGCGAATCTGGGCTTGGCTCTCTTCAACACCAACGAGTTTTTGTATCTGGAGTAGCCGATGGTTCGCCGGGAGTTTTTGTATCAGAGCCTTGCGGGAGTGGGCGGAATCGCCCTGATGGATCTGCTGTGCAGCGATCTGCAGGCCAAAACGAACCCGCTCTTAGCCCGTCCGGGACATCACGCAGCAAAGGCGAAGAGCTGTATTTTTCTCTCCATGCTTGGCGGTGTCAGCCAGATGGATACGTTCGACCCCAAGCCCGACTTGACGAAATTCCACGGCACACCGATGGATTGGTCGAAGCAGAAGAAGACGGACCAAGCCGCTCTGTTCGCGAAGCAGCGAACGATTGTCGGCAGCCCCTTCAAGTTCGCCAAGTACGGCCAATGCGGCATGGATGTGTCTGAGTTCCTGCCGCACATGGCCACGTGCGTCGATGACATGGCGTTCGTACGATCGGTGCAGGCCGACAACGGCAACCACCCGGCAGCCGTCTTTCAGATGAACACAGGCTTTGTGGTGCCGGGCAATCCATCGCTTGGCGCCTGGCTCACCTTCGGACTCGGCACCGAGAACCAGAACCTGCCTGCCTACGTCGCGCTTCCCGACTTTCGCTCGATTCCCTTCAGCGGTGCCCAGCAATGGGGCAGCGGCTATCTACCGGCGACCTTCCAGGGAACCGTTCTGCGTTGGAATGGTGAGCCCATACGGGATCTCGACACGCCACAAGGACTCACGCCCGAGGCGCGGAGCACACAAATTGATCTGCTTCGATCGTTTAACCAGGAGTACCTGCAGAAGCACATCGATAACGAAGAGCTACAGGCCCGCATCGACGCCTACGAGCTCGCCTATCGGATGCAGGTGGAAGTGCCGAAGGTCCTGAACTTCGAGTCGGAAAGCGAACAGACAAAAGAGCTGTACGGACTCCACGATCCGGTGACGTTGTCTTTTGGCAAGCGATGCCTGATGGCTCGCAAGCTGGTCGAGAGCGGAGTGCGCTACGTACAGCTATACACGCCGAGCCAGTCATGGGACGCGCACATCGATATACGCAAGAACCACGTTAAGAACGCCCAGGAAACCGACAAGCCTATAGCGGCGCTACTGAAGGACCTGAAGCAGCGCGGGCTTCTGGATTCGACGCTGGTGGTTTGGATGGGCGAGTTCGGGCGCACTCCGGATACGCCGGCCGATCAGAAGACGAAGGGTCGCGACCACAACCCCATGGCGATGACCATTTGGATGGCGGGCGGTGGCGTCAAGGGCGGCACCGCAATCGGCGCGACCAACGAACTCGGCTTCAAGGCTGTTGAGGACGTCAATCATATTCGCGACGTCCACGCGACCATCTTGCACCTGATGGGTCTGAACGACCTCCGGCTCACCTACTATCACGCAGGACGGAACCGTAGGCTCACGGACACGGGCGGACGCGTCATCCGGCAGATCTTAGCGTGATTGGGTCATTGATCGTTCTGCGATGAGTGCGATCGGCAGACCCACAAACAGAATATGAAT
>DASQVJ010000468.1:0-6123 GCA_035640835.1 Bryobacteraceae bacterium | reverse complement strand
GCGACCAAGTTCCTGATCTACACACTCGCGGGATCCGTGCTCATGCTGTTGGGCGGACTCGCCGTCTACAATCAGCACGCCGTACAAACAGGAGTTCTCACCTTCGATATCCTCGCCTGGCAACAGAGCCTCCTGCCCGTCGACATGCAGTTCTGGGTGTTCGTTGCTTTCTTCGCCGGAGTCGCTGTCAAGATCCCGATGTGGCCGTTCCACACCTGGTTGCCGGATGCCCACACAGAGGCGCCCACAGCAGGATCCGTAATTCTGGCAGGAGTTCTTCTGAAGCTCGGAACCTACGCGCTGATTCGCTATGCCGTGCCGCTCGCGCCAACCGCGTCCACATCATTCCAGGTTGTAACGGGAATGGCCGCACTCTCGATTATCGCGATCCTCTATGGCGCGCTCGTCAGCCTCGTTCAGAAGGACTGGAAGCGGCTGGTTGCCTACTCCTCAGTCAGCCACATGGGCTTCTGCACCCTCGGTGTGTTCGCGTTCAACCAAACAGGACTGGTTGGGTCCATGCTGCAGCAGATCAACCACGCGATCTCGACCGGCATGCTGTTCTTTCTTGTCGGTATGGCGTACGATCGACGCCACACGCGCGAGATTCGCGACTGGGGTGGACTCTACCGATCGATGCCCGTTTTCACACTCATTTTCTTCATCACTGTAGTGAGCTCGATGGGCTTTCCCCCGCTGAACGGCTTCATCGGGGAGTTCACCGTCCTGCGTGGAGTGCTTCAGGCAAACCTGTGGTGGGGTGCCGCGGTCATCGCCGGAATCGTGCTCGCTGCGGCCTACCTGCTGTGGCTGTTCCAGCGCATCACGTTCGGCGAGCTTTCAAGCGAGAACCGTTGTTTGCCTGACCTCACCCGGGTCGAGCTCCTGGTGTGTGTGCCGCTGGTGATCCTCATGATCGCGATCGGCGTTTATCCGTCGCCAGTGCTGGCGTTTCTCGAGCCGGCCGCGAAATCACTGCTGCAAACGGTGGGCCGATAGGAGCGTTCAGCGCTCAGCCATCAGCTTTGTTACGACGGCGCAACACAAGGTGGCGCACACCTCTAGATCGATTCGGCCTGGTGGGTTGGCGACCTGAAGCCGGCTAGCGCAAAAACCAAAAGTCGATGGGGCCATATGGGGTGTCGGTGCTATCGGCGAAGTAGCCAAAGCGGCTGATCACGGCCAAAGCGGCGATCTCATTGGAGGCCGCATGTACGCGGCCCAAAGCAAGTACCGCGTCAGAAGGGTCCAGGTCGGAGAACTCTGTCCGCAGAATGCGATGATTTCCTCCGAGTGCGGCTTCGGTGCTGTCCTTGCCGGCGTTCGGGTCCAGGGGACCCAGCGTTCGAAACAGATTGGATGGACTCACGCTGACTGTGTACGTGATGCCTGTCCCCAGCTCTCGCAGTTGGATGGTGCTGCCCAGCGCGTCGGTGTTCAAGATCACACCGACTACCGCTCGCACCCCGCCTGTGTACACCGTTCGTGCCGAGGATTCCTGCGTATCAGGATCGAAGGTCCCATGCACCGACGCCAATTCGCCTGCTCGAATATCTCCGAGGGTGATCGGCACGGCCGAGGAGGGATCCACGGCCTCTTTGGGGAATCGCCGCAGTACCGCGTCGGGCGGGACGCGAATGGCAACGGGCTCAGCATTTCCTTCGACGCGCAACTGTATGGTGCTATCGTTCATGTCGACGTTGACCACAGGTCCAAACACTGTGTCGGCTTGGAACTGCTCCAAGTACTTGCGCTGCGCTTTCACGATCTCGCTTCGCGGAAGGAAGTCGAGTGTGGCAGTGATGCCGTTGTAGATCGCGCTCGGATGAGCGCATACGAAGTCGCCCTGCTGAATGTTGACAGGATCAACTCGGTCGATCCATGGTCGCTTGGAGTCCTGGGCGGCCTTCAACACGACGCTGTCCCAGTTGAGCTTCACGGGCACTAAATAACCGTCCGCGTTCTTTACGACGATTATTCCCGACCACAGGTCGACCGAGAACACTTCGCCGGCCACAGAGCAGCCTGGACTTGAAGTTTCAGGAGCTGCGAGGGCGTGCACCACGAACAGCGCGCCGAGTAGATATCGTGTGAGCCTCATGCCCTGATTGCTGCAATTTTGACTCCTAAAGCATGTTCTTGATTCCGAAGGAGATTTCAGCAGAGCCGTGGAGCGTTCGGCCACTTGTGGCGAGGTCGTGCGTCAAATCTCGGCACATGACGACGGCCGGCCATAAAGAACCGCCGGGTATGCCGAGAGCCCGCATCGAACAGCGTCCTCCCATTTCAGATCAAAGCAATGACCCTCACAGAGACCATTCACGTTATTGAAAGGGTCTTGCCTGCTGCCGCTGCCCTGATGTCCGGGTCGTTGGTGGCGCGGCGGGCGGATGTGATCTGGACGCCCGAATCGAGGGTGCTCGAGAAGCCGTTTGCGTGGGAGCCGCTTGTCCGTGGCGGAAGAGGCCAAGTGGGCAATGCGCGAACTGAAGCGCTGGCTGCCATATCGGCGCTAAAGGGGGACAGCCCTGAGATGGCTCCTTCAGGTGATACGATGCCGGGTTCCAGGCTATGTCTCGCATCGCATTTCTACTTCTAATGGCTGTATCCCTGAGCGCTCAGCCGCAGTATAAGTTGGGAGCGGATTCGGAGCGCCGGGAGGGCGTTCCGCAAGGCAAGGTCACCGAGCACAAATGGAAGAGCACGATCTTTCCCGGGACCGTGCGTGACTATTGGGTGTACGTGCCGGCGCAGTACAAACCAGGGACTCCGGCCGCGCTTATGGTCTTTCAGGATGGGCGTGGTGTGATTCGTGAAACCGGGGATTGGCGAATCCCGATTGTCTTTGACAACCTCATCGCCAAGGGCGAGATGCCCGTCACCATTGGCGTCTTCATCGAGCCGGGCGTCCTCCCGGCGCTGAACGAGAAGCAAGAGGCTCGCTACAACCGGAGCTATGAGTACGACAGTCTTACCGATCGGTATGCGCGATTCCTGATGGAAGAAATTCTGCCTGAAGTCTCCAAGTCCTACACGATCACGAACGATCCGAATCTGCGAGCGATCGGAGGATCCAGCTCGGGGGCTATGGCGGCGTTTATGGTTGCCTGGAACCGGCCCGATTCGTTTCGCCGCGTGCTGAGCTTTATCGGGTCTTATGTGAACCTCCGTGGCGGAGACGTGCTGCCGGATCTCATCCGGAAGATGGAGCCGAAACCTCTTCGCGTGTTCCTTGAAAGCGGCACCAACGACAACAACCTCTATGCGGGGAGTTGGTATCACGCAAATCAGACGATGTATGCCGCGCTGCAATACGCAGGTTATGATACGACGCTCAACATGGGCGAAGGCGGCCACAACATGAAACACGGGGGCTCGGTTCTCCCGGATGCTTTGCGCTGGCTATGGCGTGACTGGCAGAAGCCAATTACCAACATCCCGACCAAGGTCGACGGGCATTTCGTCACCGAGATCTCGGACCCGGCGAGCGGGTGGGAGGTGGTCAGTGAAGGGCACAAATTCACCGAGGGTCCCGCGGTGGATCGAGAGGGGAATGTTTTCTTTTCTGACATCCCGAACAATCGGATTCACCGCATCGATGGGGCGACCGGAAAGGTGAGTGTGTGGAAGGAAGACACGGGCGGCGCAAATGGGCTGATGTTCGGGGCCGACGGACGGCTCTATGCGTGCCAGAACGGTCGCAAGCGCATCGTAGCGTATTCGCCCGATGGAAAAGAGAACGTGCTGGTGGAAGACACGACCTCTAACGACATCGCTGTGCTGAAGGACGGGAGCTTCTACTACACGGATCCTCCGAACAAACGTGTCTGGTACGTGGATACGAAGGGCAGCCGGCGCGTGGTGCACGAAGGTCTGACATTCCCGAATGGCGTTGTGCTGTCGCCGGATCAGGCGCAGGTCTTTGTGGCGGATTCCGGCTCGCGGTGGGTCTGGGCATTTCAGGCACAACCCGATGGGTCGCTTGCGTACGGGCAGCCGTTTCACCGGCTCGAGATGCTGGATGAGACAGCACCGGGTGTCGTACGAAGCGGTGCTGATGGTATGACTGTCGACAAAGATGGGTGGTTATACGTGGCGACAGCGATGGGAGTCCAGATCTGCGATCCGCCTGGTCGTACGACCGGGATCCTAAGCACCCCCGAAGGTCGAGCGCCGTCGAATGTCGTTTTCGGAGGTAAAGGGCTGGACACGCTCTTCGTCACGGCGCGCGACAAAGTTTATCGGCGCCACTTGCGGCGTACGGGCGTGGTGTCGTGGGAGACGGCGAAGCCGCCGAAGCCAGGTCTTTAAGGGACGATCCAGTTGCCTTTCAGCTCTTCGCCATTCCACCAATAGCGGGCTCGGCCGTGGCCGTTGGCGGCCAAGTGAAGCCACTCGAATTCGACAACGTTCGTCACGACAACCGCGAAGTTGTTGAAGCCCGATTCGCTCTCTTCGAGGCTGGGTACTCGCAGGTCGAGGCCAGCGGGCAGGCCGGAGGTTGGCTCGTCCGACCAGCTTCCGGGCGCTTGCGTGCTGAGGTAGGTGCGGCGGCTGGAAAGTCTCAGTGAGTCCCAGGCAGCGCGAGCGACGTCGTCACCCACATGCACGCGGCACACGGCGCGAGCTCGAATTTGCAGCTTACGCACGGGGTCGTAAAAGAGCCAGGTGATTTTTGGCGCGGAGCGGATCCACTTGAGCTTTGGGGATCGTGCATCGGTATAAAACACCAACTCGCGCGCGCCTTGTTTTGCGGAACGCAACACAACGGATCGGGCTTCGGGGCCATAGGCACCCTCAGTGGCGATCACGGGAGTGTGAAACGGGTCCGAGCCATCTTGCACAGCGGCCTCGAGTTGCGACCAGGCGCAAGCCAGCGCGGACGCGAGGTCGCTCTTTACTTGTTCTTGCAGTTCAGGAAAGAGCGCCGTCATACTCTTTTGAAGCGACAGGCCTTGCGAAAGATCTATGAAATCTTGTTAATGAGGTGACAAGGGCAAGTGCAGCCTAGTCAGGAACTTCGACGCGTCGAGCTTACGGGGCCACTCGACAAGATTGTGATACCAGCGGTATGCGCGCGTTGCCTGCAGCCAGGTACACAACGCATTCGGGTCGAGCAGCATTTCGCTCATCGTGACGGGGAGAGCGGCGAGCAGACACACAGATTCGTTGAGCTGTGGCCGGTTTTCTGTGACGGGTGTGTAGCGCAGCATCGCCAGGAACATCGACCCATGGATCCGGTGCATCGCCTGTTACTTTTGTTCAGAACCGTACTGATCATTCCAGCACTGTCCGGCACTGGATTCGGCATCTTCTTTCTCGACCTGCCGGCAAGGGCGCTGTCAAGGGCAGAGCCGTTGGAGCTGCTGCTCTCGTGCCTTCCCTCTACGTTCTTTGGACTGATTGGAATCGGGAGCTTCAAGGCGGCGTTTCACCAGACGCGTCATCTAGCCATGCCGGCAAAGACGAGTGTCACGAACGCGATCGATATCTCTGATGACATATCCGAGACTTTCGAGACGGAACGTCACGTGATCTACACCCAAAACCCCGGGTACGCGGCAGCTTTGCTGCAACTGAATGCGAATAAGATTTTCACTCGGCAGGACAGTGCTCACGCGCGGTTCAAGCGCAGGGTGCTGTATACAGTTCTGGCGATCGTGATCGGGGCGGTCGTGCTGTGGCAGGTCGGGCAGGATTTGTATGAGTACTTCGCGCGCTGAAACCCGCGGCCGTTGTTAGGCATAGAATCATTCGAGGAATATCTACGGCTTGTTCTGACATCTGATGGTAGGGAGACTATGCGAAAGTACATGATCGTGCTTGGGATCGCCGCAGCGCTTGCGTCGGTCCAACTATTCGGCGGGGCGGCGAGCCTGCCTAACCCCGAGACCGACGTTAAACCGGCGGCAGCTACGCAAACGGCGATTTTTGCCGGCGGTTGTTTCTGGTGTACCGAAGCGGTGTTCGAGGAGCTGAAGGGCGTGAAGACCGTGGTTTCCGGTTATGCCGGCGGCAAGAAGCAGGACGCGAACTATAAGGCCGTGAGCGCGGGCACCACGGAGCACGCCGAATCAATCAAGATCACGTTCGACCCCAAGGTGATCACGTATGGACAGTTGC
>DASQVJ010000467.1:0-3325 GCA_035640835.1 Bryobacteraceae bacterium | reverse complement strand
CGAATCTTTCGCTCGAGAAACGATCGCCGAGGTTGAGAAGCAACTGGAAGTGCTGCCTACCCGCGCGGTGGCTGGACCATCGTGGCGGGACCACGGCATCGTGTACGTCGCGGACGATGAGGACGAAGCAATCCGACTGAGTGACGAGTACGCGCCCGAGCACCTCGAGATCCACTGCAGGAATGCGGACCGCCTGGCGGATCGTCTGACTAACTATGGATCGCTGTTTATGGGCGAGGAAACGACGGTCGCCTACGGCGATAAGACCATCGGAACGAATCACATCCTACCAACAAGCCGCGCAGCAAGATATACGGGCGGCGTTTGGGTCGGCAAGTTCCTGAAGACCTGCACGTATCAGCGGATGACTGAAGAGGCGAGCACCGAGATTGCCGCGGTCACAGAACGCCAGTGCATTCTCGAAAACATGCTAGCCCACGCAATAACTGCGCGAGTTCGAATCGAGAGATACACGGCTGCATCGCGCAGGTGAGTTGCGATGAGCCAGCCCGCACCGGTCGCCGCAACATCCGCCAAGTGGACAACAGAGCAGAAGCGCCTGATCGTCCTGCTCTTCCTGATGAATGCGCTGAACTACCTGGACCGGAGCGCGCTCTCCGCAGTCGCCCCTCTGATCCGGGCGGAACTGCACCTTTCAGCCTTCGATTACGCGATGGCGGTGAATGGCTTTCTGGTCGCCTACAGCGTTATGTACGCAGGATCCGGTCTGTTGGTCGATAAACTCGGCTACCGGATTGGGCTCGCTCTGTTCGTCGGCACATGGTCCATCGCGTGCGGCCTTCACGCCGCCATCACCGGACTCACTTCTCTTGTCGCATTCCGATTCTTGCTCGGGATCGCCGAGCCGGGAGGCTTCACCGGAGGAGTGAAGACTCTCGCCGCTCGGTTTGACGGGGTTCAGCGACCGCTGGCCACGGGCTTCTTCACGGCCGGCTCGGCTGTCGGAGGGGCGCTGGCGCCACCACTGATCATCTTCCTTGCATCTCACTTTGGCTGGAGGAATGCCTTCCTGTTCCCCGCGGCAGCGGGATTCTTGTGGTTGTTCGCCTGGTGGCGCACCACGCCGAGTTCCAGCGTCGAGCATCCTCGTAAGAGCGGCCCCATCTTTCGGGTCAGTTGGCTACGCAATCCGGCAGTAATCGCCTACATCCTGGTCCGGTTCTTTGGCGACAGCACGGGATACTTCTTCGCGTTCTGGGTGCCGGAGTACCTTGTTTCGGCGAAGCACTTCAGCCTCGGGATGGTCGGGATGCTCGCCTGGATTCCGCCGTGCTTCACGGATGCTGGCGCGGTGCTGGGAGGCTACATCTCCGGATATCTGGTGAAGCGTGGTCAACCGGCCGTGCTGGCCCGCAAGAAAATGATGACTGCGGCAGGCTGCATCCTGGTCGTCGGGTCCCTGCTGCAACGCGCGGATCACATCGCGCTCCTCGTAGCGGGATTGAGCGTCTGCACCTTTGCGGTCGGCGTCTGGGCAGCAAATCTCCACACTCTGCCGGCCGACGCGTTCCCCCAGCCGGTCGTGGCAAGCATACACGGCATCGCGGGGTCGGCAGGCGCGATCGGTGGAGTTCTCTTCAACACGGCCATCGGACACTTTGCCGGCCATGGCCAGTTCGGCACGGCGTTCTTCCTCGTTTCGACGCTTATGCCATGCGGCGTGACAGCTCTCTGGCTCTGGATGCGCGAGTCGCGCGTATCTTCCGTCCAGACGGCTGAACAGTAGGTCGTAGTCTCCTTGCCTGAAGCGGAACCCCGTCCCATAATTGCAGCCAAGCTAAGGAGTCTTATGCGCCAGTTTCGCTTTAGCACCGCGACGGTTCTCTTTCTTTGCCTGTTTGCATTCACTCAGCCCGCTTTCGCCCAGAGCACCGGCACCATCTATGGCACTGTGTTGGATGCGTCCGGAGCGGCCGTTGCCGGAGCTCGGGTCACGGCATTGAACACCGAAACGAACCTCGCCCGCACCATCGAAACTGGCGATACAGGACAGTTCACCATTCCGCTCCTTCCCGTCGGCACTTACAGCGTGAAGGTAGAGCGCAGCGGATTCAACCCCTTCGAACAGACGGGCGTTCTGCTGCAAGTGAATACGAACGTGCAGGTCGACGCCTCGCTACAGGTAAGAGGCGCTACCGAGCAGGTTGTCGTCACTGCGGAGCAAACGCTTGTCCAAACCAACAGCACTAGCCTGGTTCAAGTGGTCGACCAGCGGCGCATTGCGGATCTTCCGCTGAACGGACGAAACATCCTTCAGTTGACGACATTGAATGCGGGTATCTCAGACAGCGGCGCTGCAGGCTCCACCGTCCAGAACAGCAGCCTTGGTTCTGGCTTCTACAACAACGTGAGCATCTCCGTCAACGGCTCTCGGGGCGATGGCACAAACTACCTCCTGGACAACGCGGACAACAACGACAGTTATACGAACATCGCCTCTCCCTTCCCCAACCCGGACGCAATCCAGGAATTCAGCATTCAAAGCAGCACGTTCGACGCGCAGTACGGCAGAAACGTCGGTGGCGTGGTCAACGTCGTGACCCGATCCGGCAGCAACCAGTTGCACGGCTCGCTATTCGAATTTCTTCGCAACAAGAGCCTGAATGCAGGGAACTTCTTTTCGGGGCGCGATGCGCTGAAACGCAATCAATTCGGCGGCTCGTTTGGCGGACCCATTTATTTGCCCAAGCTGTACGATGGGCGGAACAAGTCGTTCTTCTTCTTTTCGTATCAAGGTACGCGGCAGGCGACCGCTACACCGGGAGCCCTCGCGATTGCTCCGAGCGAGGCGATGAAACGCGGAGACCTTTCGGCATGGTTGACCGCAGACGGACGCGGCGCAATCCGAGATCCGCTCGTTCCTGGGACGTACTTCCCGAACAACCAGATTCCCGTGAGCCGGTTCGATCCGGTCGCTGCGAAGCTCTTGTCGTATATGCCGACATCGACAACGAGCAACTACAACTACCGGTTCCAAACGCCATCCCAGCTTATTAAGGATGACCAAATACTGTTGCGCCTGGATCATTCGCTGACGGACCGTCAACGTTTGTCGTTCCGATATTTCTGGCTCCGCTACGATCAGCCGTGGGTCTTCATTCCCGATAATCTGATGTACCTGAGCGTGGGTCAGACAGGTCCGACTCACAACGCGACCCTCAACTATGTGAATGTGATCTCCCCGCGATTGGTCAATGAGTTCAGTGCCACGCACCAAGGCTTGTGGCCCGTCTCGTCGCCCCCTGCCGATCTAAACGTCAACTTTCCGTCACTCGGAGCAAGGACCCTCATCGCGAGTCAGCCG
>DASQVJ010000466.1:0-4120 GCA_035640835.1 Bryobacteraceae bacterium | reverse complement strand
ATATCGAGAGCATGTCGACGCACGCGATTCAGAATCTCGCTTCGGTCATGAAGTCGACGATTCGGCGCATTGATAAAACGCTCGAGAATCCGCCGTACAACTTTGTGGTGCATACCGCGCCGGTGCAGGAGGGCTCGATGGAGCACTATCACTGGCACATCGAGATCATCCCGAAGCTGACGCGAGTGGCGGGTTTTGAGTGGGGCTCGGGCTTCTACATCAATCCGACGCCGCCGGAAGAGTCAGCACGGTTCCTGCGCGACGCTGCTCCGCTGTAGGCCCTTCCAAAGCATATTCGGTACGATTCGGCAGCAACCGCCGGATGACCGCACTCTGCTTCTCGCCTCGGAACCAGACGGTCTGACCTGAGTGCCGGCCTTCGAGGCTGACGGCTTCGCTCGAGGGATGCACACGATAGGCGAACTGCGCTCCGTGCTCCTGCTGTAGACGCTCCAGCGGCCAATCGGAGTTCGCGAGCATTCGAAGAGCTCCGTTCGCGCCGATCAGCAATGTCATAGGCGTCGGCATTTGCCCGGCTTGCATTGCCGACTCTGCGGCTTCAAAGATGCTGGCTGCGTCCCGCGAGAAGCGTCTCACAAGAACCATATCGGGTGCCGTTCGGCGAATATGAGCCGGGGTTTGATACAGTGACCCGAATGGAACGTCGTGCCTTTCTGACCCTCAGTGCCCTTCCCTTCCTCTCCGCTCAAGCGCAGGTTACGCGGAGCAATCTCAAGATCAAGGACGTTTGGCTCGAACGCGTGGAAGGCGAGCGCGAGAGCCTCGCGGGGGTTGACAAGCAGCATCAAGTCCAACCTCTGCACATCTACGATGACCAGCGTCCGAAGGAGTATCGGGACGCGCCGAATCCGCAGATGACGAAGGGCAAAGCTTCCGCGCTATACCTGCGGATCGAGACAACGGGCGATGTTTACGGACTCTATGGGCCGATTGATCGTGAAGCGGCCGTGGTGGTCGACCTGCAGTTGCGGCCGTTCCTGCTCGGCAAGGATCCACTTGCGGGCGAGACCCTGTGGGATCAGCTCTATCGATTGAATCGGCATTCGCGAGCCGGTCACTATCTGCTGGGCGTGAGTGCTGTCGATAACGCGCTTTGGGATTTGCGAGGCCGCTATTTCTCCACGCCTGTCTACAGGCTGCTGGGTGGTCCGACGCGTCCGCAAGTAGAGGCTTATGCGAGCTGCCTTGGCTACTCGTTGCAGCCGGATGCGGTTGCGACCCGATCGAAGGCATTTCAGAACGAGGGCTTCCGCTATCAGAAGTGGTTTCCAGCGTATGGACCCGGAGACGGGCATGAGGGCCTGGCCAAGAACATCCGCCTGGTGCGTGTCCTGCGAGAGACTCTCGGGGACTCGAGCGAAATCATGTTCGATGTGTTCCAGGGATGGCAGCTCGACTATGCGCTCGCTTGGGCCAAGCAGGTAGAGTCCCTGCGACCGCGCTGGTTGGAAGAAGCATTCCCGGTAGATCGGATCGAGACCTTCGCTCAACTGCGCCGCTCCACTTCTGTTCCGATTGCCTCGGGCGAGCATTTCTACGGGCGCTGGGAAGCGAACGACTACTTGAAGGCCGGTGCGATCAGTGTGGTGCAGGCGGATCCCGAGTGGTGTGGCGGAGTCTCAGAGCTCGTCAAGATCTGCCACATCGCATCGCTCTACGATGCTCAGGTGATCCCGCATGGTCATAGCTTGCATGCGGCGCTCCATGTGGTGGCGAGTCAGAACCCATCCACGTGCCCGCTGGTCGAGTATCTCGTGTCGAAGATGCAGTCCTACTACTTCTTCGAGAAGAACGTGCTCAAGCCGGTTGCCGGAAAGGTGAAGCTGCCTGAGGGTCCTGGATTCGGCATCGAGCTGAACGACTCCGTGATCCAGTCACGGAGCCGGTTCAAGGCACTGGCTTGAGCAGCTAGAACCCGCTTCGTTGGCGCAAGCCTGTGATGTGAGCTACGTGATGGCGGCCGTGCCACGAGTAGATCTCGAGCAGGCGGTCGACCGTTAGTTCTCCGTTCTCGGGGTGGACCAGCAGGCGGGCGAACGCCTGATCCTCGAGGCTGCGGAGGAGAGTGGTCCAACGCTCGTGCACCGCACGGACGATCGCCAAAGACGGTTCGATCGGGAGGCTTGCATCGGCGAGCTCGGCCCAGAGCTTTTCGTCGTAAGGCTTGAGCGTCGGCTTGTCTTCCGTGAGCGCGAGCTTCAGGCGAGTCAAGGCGTTCATGTGCGAGTCGGCGAGGTGGTGAACGGTTTGACGAACGGTCCAGCCTTCCGGGCGATAGGGCGTATCGAGTTGCGCGTCGGTGAGGCCTTCCACCGCCTTCTCGAGTTCTGAAGGCAGAGCGGCAATCATGTCGATGCGAGCTGACCGCTCAGACGGCTCGAGTTTCGTGACGGGCGAAGCTTTGCCGATGGGGTAGCGAAGATCCAGAGTCGGGGTCATGGAATTCATGGTAGCGGGCGAGTTGACGAAACGAAGCCAAAATTGGGCCACACCCTTTTGAGGGTAGTCTTCTTCGCTCCTTCTTCGCCCTTTTCGTGTACAATAGACTCGAAACAAGTTCTATGGAAATTGTTCTCGTAGTCGGCTTGTTGGTGTTAGGGTTCGCGGCGGGTGCTGTCGTGAGCTGGAAGCTCGGCAGGGTGCGCGAGCTGCAGGCGGATCTGCTGGCGGCAAGGACAAGCGAGGCACAGCTTCGGGCGACGTTGGACGTCGAGAGGCGCACGGCTGCCGAGAAATCGGGGTTGCTCGAAGAGGCGGAGCGCAAGCTTTCAGCGGCTTTTGCGGCCGTGTCGTCGGAGAATTTGCGATCGAGCAACGAAGCCTTCCTTCAGCTTGCGCAACAGACACTCGCACGATTTCAGGAGAGTGCGCGGGCGGATCTGGACGGGCGCCAAAAGTCGATTCGAGAGTCGCTCGAGCCCGTGGCTGAGTCGCTGGCCAAGGTCAACGAGAAAGTCGCGAACCTCGCGGCTGGTCAGAGCGATTTGCAAAGGGAAACGATCAATTTGGTCCGGGCACTTCGTACCCCGCATACGAGGGGACGATGGGGCGAGCTGCAGCTTCGTCGAGTAGTTGAGATGGCCGGCATGGTGGAGCGCTGTGATTTCTTCGAGCAGCCAACGATGCAGGGTGAAGGCGGGCGTCTCCGACCGGACCTCATCGTGCAACTGCCGCAAGGACGGTCGTTAGTGGTGGATTCGAAGGTGCCGCTCAGTGCATACCTCGATGCACAAGAGGCGAAGGACGATCAGGTCCGCAAAAGCAAGCTCGTGGAGCATGCAGGCCAGGTACGAACGCACGTTCGGAATCTGGCTCAGAAAGCTTACTGGCGCGAGTTGTCCGGCAACCCTGAGTTCGTTGTGGCGTTCCTTCCCGGAGAGTCGTTCTTCAGCGCCGCGCTGGAGCATGATCCGGAGCTGCTCGAGTACGGTGTCGAACACGGCGTGATTCTGGCGACTCCGACGACTCTGATCGCGCTTCTGAAGTGCATTGCGTATGGGTGGAGGCAGCAGGAGCTGGCCAGCAATGCTGAGGAGATCAGCAAGCTTGGCAGCGAGCTTTACGAGAGGTTGGGACGATTCACAGCTCACTTTGCCAGAGTCGGTGCGCAGCTTGGAAAGGCTGTGGAGAGCTACAACGAGTCCGTGGGAACGCTGGAGGCGCGGGTTCTGCCAAGTGCTCGCAAGATGCGCGAGAAAGGTGCAACCGGTGCGGCGGAGTTAGCAGAGGTGGAGCCGCTCGACCGTGTTCCTCGAGCGCTTCACGCACCAGAGTTGCTGGACGGCGGACGTTTGCTCTAACGCGTTTGGTCGCTGATTGTTGGCGAATTGTAAACATTTGTGCGCGCCGCAACCCTTCGATGTTTGCCCCCATCGAATGGATCGGAGGCAGTAAGTAGTTAGATGACAAAGATGATGAGAAGTGCGGTGCTGGCGGGGGCTCTGTTATTGATACCGAACTTCGCACAAGCCGCAGGGGACAACAAGAAGCCCCAGGTGCAGCAGCTCAGCAAGCTCGAAGACGAGATTCGTCACGAGCTGGTGATGATGCCCTGGTACGGGGTTTTTGATCAGATCAGTTTCAAAGTTGATGGCCGTCA
>DASQVJ010000465.1:0-6419 GCA_035640835.1 Bryobacteraceae bacterium | reverse complement strand
ACATTGCCACCACCGCACCCACGCCGAAGATCATGCCGAGCATCGTCAGCAAGCTCCGAAGCTTATGGACGAAGAGGCTTTGCAGCCCCATTTTCAGCTCAGGAACCAATCCCGCGATGTTCATCATTAGCGTGCCCCCTTCTGCGCGCCCGTTGGCATGCCACCCATGGGGCCACCGCCCTTCGATCCGCCGTCTTTCTTCTTGTCTCCCGGCTTCGCGTATGGATCCGCCATCGCAATCGTCTCGTTCGGCTTCAACCCGCTTTCCACCACAAGCGTCGATTCCGTACGCTTCCCGAGTTTCAGATATCGCTCTTCCCACTTGCTGCCGTTCTTCACGTAAACGAACGGCTTGCCGTCCTTTTCACGAATGGCTTGTGCCGGGATGTTGATGGCGTTCGGAATCTTCTCGAGAATGATCTCGACGTCGGCGAGCAATCCAGGACGCAGTAGTACATCCAGATTGTTTCCTTGCTCGACCGGAGCCGGGAGCTTCGCGTTGGCCAGATCCTTCTCGAGAGCCGGGTTCACGCCGCCGAAGCCCATGCCGCCGCCAGGACCTCCCGGTCCGCCAGGACCACCTTGACCCATCGCACGACGCATCGCAGCCACGGCCGGTACAGCCTTGCCGACTTCTTCCATCACCTTGGCGCGCTCTTCCGGAGTAAGGTCCGGCATCTTCCGACCCTTGAGAGCCTTGTCCATGGCCTCACGCATCTTCTTGCGGTCGTCTTCGGATAACTGGGCTCCCATACCTCCGCCACCCATGCCACCCGGACCGCCACCGAACAGCATGCGACGCTCCCCACCGCCACCCGGACCACCCATTCCTCCGGGCGCACCACCAGGACCACCCGCGCCAGGCCCACCGCCGCCGGGCCCCCCACCAGCACCACCCGGAGCACTCGCCATCATCACCATGGGAGCACCGCCACCCATGGCCATTCCCATGCCACCCGGAGCCGGCCGCTTACGATTCTGTTCCTGAATGGCCAGGACCCGCTGGATCTGCTCAGGCTTCGCGCCGAGCCCCGTCAGCAGCTCCTTCATGTCCACCGAGAAGATCACATCGAACTTCTTGCCAGGATCGCCCGAGAACACGTTCGCCGAGGCCGTGCCGCTCATGCCCTTGATCTTGCCGTGGAACTGCTTCTCGCCCACCGCATCCAGCTTCAGCAGGACCTCCTGTCCCTCCTTCAGATTGGCGCGGTCGAGCTCGCCCACCTTCGCGATCACTTCGAGATCGGACAGATCGAGCACCTCGGCGATCGGCATACCTGGCTGCACCTGATCACCTTCACGAATATCCGGGATCTGCATGCCCGGGAAGAAGAAGCCTCCCTGCCGGTTCTGCTTGATCGCTACCAGCCCGCTCATCGGCGACAACAGCTTCACTTGCGACAAGCGCATGCGCTCGCGCTGCAGCTCCATCCGAGCCTTGTTTTTCTTCTCGTTCAAAACCGCGAGCTCGGCCTGCGCCTGCTCCAACCGGCTCTTGATATCGCTTTCGAGCTGTTGCAACCTTCGGCGCGCTTCTTCGAGGTTCAACAAATTCTTCTTCGCATCGATCGAGCTCAGCAACTCGTTGCGCTTCACCTCGAGTTCCGCCCGCCGGACTCCATAGCGCGCGCGCAGCAACTCCACCTGGTCCTGGTTGTTCCGGATGTTGAGGTCGGCCTGCGCCTTCCGGATCTGTTCATCCACCTGATCGATCTCGAGCTGCTTCTCTTCGAGCCGCGAGTTTACTTCCGAGTCGTCGAACTCGACGATCAGGTCCTTCTCACGAGCGAAACTTCCCAGCTCGGCAAGCCTCGTCACCTGTACCGTTCCGAAGAGGTTCGGTGCGATCAACACAACCGATCGCACTGCGCGCAACTCTCCACGTGCAAAGCTGCGAACCACGACATCGCTGCGCCGCACCTTGGTCACGGGAACCTGGGCCTGCCGAGCCGGCATCTGCTGGAAGAATCGATAGCCGCCCCAGGCCATGGCCCCCAACGCGGCCACAATTAACAATCGAACAATCAGTTTCCGCATGGATCCAACCTAGAGTTTCTTGGCTTTCTTGGCCGCTTCGATGGGATTCTCGAGAGTTACCTGCTCGCCTTCCTTGAGACCCTTCAGCACCACGATGTCACTATCATTGCGCTTGCCCACTTCGATCTCGCGAATGACGAAGTTCTGACCCTTCTGCACGTACACTGCAGGCTTGCCGTTATGCATGAAGCTCGCCTTCACCGGAATCAGCAGGCGATCCGGCTCGCTCTCGATGATCACCTCCGCGGTCGCACTCATGCCCGGCCGCAACCGCGGGTCCACATTCTGCAGCGTTGCCCGAGCCGGGAACGTCTTCTCCGACAACCCCATGCCTCGGAAATTCACCGCTGCAATCGGGCTGATCCAATCGAGAGTCGCATCAAGCTCACGATCCGCAATCGCGTCCACTCGCACCTTCACCTTGCGGCCTAACGACAGCTTGCCCCTATCCACTTCGTCGAGCTTCAAATCGATGCGAATGTGCGAAAGATCGGGAATCTCGGCAATGGCAGCACCCGTCCATGCACGATCGCCTTCCTTGAATTGAGGAGGCGCCGAACCAAACGAGCCTTGCGCCCTGAAATTTGGAAGGATGTTTACGATGCCATCATTCGGAGCTCGCAATACCATCTTTGCCAGGTAGCCCCGCGTACGCTCCACATCGCGCACCGTCTTTTCCTTCTTCTGCTGCAGGCGATCGAGATCGGCCTGCTGGGCGATGTCGTGCGCTTTGACGGAAGCCTTCACCTGCGAGAGTTCTCCCTCGGAGATACCCACATCAATACGGCTCTTCTCGCCTTCGATCTTCGAGACCACTTCAGCCTTGCCTGCCTCGAGCTGCGAACGCTGCAGGTTATACTGCGACGTCATCAGGTTCATGCCGTCCTGCTCGTCCGTGATCCGATGAGTGGCTTTGGTCTGCACAATCTCGCTCTCGGCCGTCCGCACGCTGGTGTTCCGCTCGAGCAACGTTTGCTCCTGTTGGGCCGCGTCAAACTCGACGATGAGGTCGCCTTTCTTCACCGGCCTGCCCGACTCGGCGATCCGAACAATGCGCGGATCCGGCACCTGCGGCGCCGTCAGAATTTGCGAGTGCACGCTCCGGATCTCCCCGCGAGTCTTCACTCCGATAATGAAGTCAGCCTTGCGCACCTTCGCTACAGGCACTTCCACAACTGTGTCCTGTTGGTTGTAGCGATGATAGGCGTACCCACCGCCGCCCAGCACCGCCACGAGCACCACATAGGTGATGATCTTGCGCCGCTGCGCACCCTTGGTTTGCCCTAAGCGCTGCTTGGGCTTCAGATCTTTCGACATTCTTTCGTTCCCTGACTCAACTACTCTTGTTCGCTTCGGGCTCCGGCTTCTCGAGGGCGACCTCTTCTCCCGGCTGCAACCCAGACCGGATCGCTACCTGAAGATTGCTCGCGAGACCAAGCTGAACGGCACGCGGCTCCCAACCGTTTGCGGACCGCACATAGACTATAGGCTTGTCGCCGTCATAGTGGATGGCGGCCAGCGATACCACCGTTGAGTCCGGCTCTTGTGCCAGCACGACATCCACACTGACCGAGAGATCCGGAATCACGCGAGGATCGATCGCCTCCAACTTCAACTTCACCGGGATCTCTTTGACATACTGAGCGCGCTGACCGCCGGGCTTCGTAATCGCGGCGATCGAGTGCACTCGCGCCGGTAGCTCGAGACCCGGAAACGCGTCGAAGCGAACCGTGGCCCTGGCTCCGATTCGAAGCTTATCGACATCCACCTGATTGACGGTCGCGTTCACCACCATGTCGGAGGTATCGACGATCTGCATGAATGGCTGCCCAGGCCACAATTGATCACCCTGCTGAACCGGCGAGAATTCGCCTCCGCGGAAGGTGTTCTGCATTACCGCAAGGCCATCGATAGCCGCCTTCATCAGCATCCGGTCCGCGTTCGCCTCAGCCCTGCGGAATTCGAGCTTCGCCTGTTGCAGGTCAAGCTCCGCAACTCTCATTTGAGCTTTCTGCGAAGCGTCGAAATGACGCACTTCGGCCAGCGCCTGCTTGTAACTCGCTTCGGCCTCCTCGAGGGCTAGCTTCATCCGCTCAGCCTCGATGGCGCCGAGCACCGGCGTCGTCTTCAGATCCAGCCGAGCCTTATCGAGATCAGCCTTGGCAGATGCGATCTTCTGCTGATGTACTTCCTTGAGCACGTCCAGTTCAGTCCGAAGCTTGACCACCGCAGCCTCGGTCTGCGCGACCGATGCCTGGTAGTCGTCGAGGCGCGTCAGCATGTATTGACGGTCGAACTCGGCCACCACTTGACCCTTGCGCACCTTTGCGCCGGAGTCGACGACCTTCTGCAGAATCAAACCGAACTCGCTGCTGCCTCCCTGGCCGCCCTGGCCCCCTTGGCCGCCACCACCGCCGCCGCCACCCTGGCCCACCAGCTGGGAGCCGGTCGACCCCAGCTCATTGCCGGGGGTTGTGCTTGAACTTGAGGATTGTCCAGTCGTGCTGCCGCTCGAACGGTTGGTAGTCGAGGGCGGACGGTTGATACGTGAAGTTGCCGACCGGAATGCAGCAGAACCGCCGCTCGTGCTTGCACCCGCTGTCGAGGATACGGTGCCGCCGGCGGATGAATCCGAACCGGAACTTGCACTCGAACTAGACGTCGAGCCAGATCCTGTACGGCTGCTGTTGGAGGTGATGGTGAAATTCGTATTACCGCCCGGACTGTAGTTGCGACTCGAGTTGTCGCGTCCGCCCTGATTACGCGAGCCGCGCAACTGCGGTGTGACCAGTGACACGAACTTCTCAGCTCCGGTAGTACCTGTGAGCCGAAGTGTGCGAACAATCGAACCTCGACCGGCCGACGCCGTACGGACCTGGCTGGCAGCCGATCGTGCCGCCGTCTCATTCTGAGCCCGAGATCGGAGGAGATACGCGGCGATCAATCCCGCGACGAGCAGCACAACGAGTCCAATCCACCAGCGCCCGGAGGAGGGCGGTTTGGCGACAGGATAGGAGGGGGTGGATGGTGCTGCAGGTGGAGGCGCTATCTGCGGCGAAGCGGCGCCAGTCATTTGATACTGCATCGAGAATCCTTCCCTGTGCGGCCCCGATGCGGACATGGAAGACACACGTCGTGCAAGGGCTCTTTCCAGAGTCTGTTGTACAGAATATGACGATCATACCCCGTTGAAGGTTATGCGAGCTGAAAAAAGACCGCTAAAAACAAAAAGGCCACTTGTCTTAAGTGGCCTTCTAGTACTATCGAGATTCTTGTCCTAGGAGCGTCAGCCGGACATTGACGCCAGGAACTCCGCGTTACTCCGCGTACGCCCCAGCTTGTCGAGCAACAGTTCCATCGACTCCACCGGCGACAACGGGTTAAGCACCTTACGGAGCACCCAAACACGGTTCAACTCCTCGCGCGGCATCAACAGCTCTTCCTTACGGGTGCCGCTCTTGTTGATGTCGATGGCCGGGAACACGCGCTTGTCGACCAGCTTACGGTCAAGGTGGATTTCCATGTTGCCGGTGCCCTTGAACTCTTCGAAAATGACGTCGTCCATACGGCTGCCGGTATCCACCAGCGCTGTCGCGACGATCGTCAGGGAGCCGCCCTCTTCGATGTTGCGCGCGGCACCGAAGAATCGCTTCGGACGCTGCAACGCATTTGAGTCGACACCGCCCGAGAGCACCTTGCCCGACGGAGGCACCACCGTGTTGTAGGCGCGCGCCAGACGAGTGATCGAGTCGAGCAGAATCACCACATCCTTCTTGTGCTCGACCAGTCGCTTCGCCTTTTCGATGACCATTTCGGCGACCTGCACGTGGCGCGTTGCCGGCTCATCAAACGTCGAGCTGATCACTTCGCCCCGGACCGAACGCTGCATGTCCGTGACTTCTTCCGGACGCTCGTCGATCAGCAGCACAATCAGCGAAACTTCCGAATGATTGTGTGTAATCGAGTTCGCGATCGACTGCAGCAACATCGTCTTGCCGGTTCGCGGAGGCGCCACAATCAGACCGCGCTGCCCCTTGCCGATCGGCGTCAGCAGATCCATCACGCGGCCCGAGAAATTATCTTTGAGTGTCTCGAGCTTCAGCCGGTTCTGCGGATAGAGCGGCGTAAGGTTGTCGAAGAAGATCTTGTTCCGAGCTTCCTCTGGCGGCTCAAAGTTGATCGCGTCGACTTTAATCAGCGCGAAGTAGCGCTCGCCCTCTTTGGGCGGCCGAATCTGACCGGAGATGGTGTCCCCGGTACGGAGATCGAAGCGTCGGATCTGCGACGGCGAGACGTAGACGTCATCCGGCCCAGGGAGATAGTTGTACTCTGGCGCACGGAGGAATCCGAAGCCATCCGGCAGGCACTCGAGCACGCCCTCT
>DASQVJ010000464.1:0-11444 GCA_035640835.1 Bryobacteraceae bacterium | reverse complement strand
CTCTGTTCTTCTCGATAATCCAGTCGATGAGCTCGTCGACCGCGCGCCAGTCCTCGGGACGGATGTAGGTGGGGTTCTCCTGCAGGTGGTGGAAGTGCTCATCCTGCTCGATCATTGGTGTCTCGTTGAGGTGGTAGTCGGTGGCGAGGCGGTGTTGGCGGGCGTATTCGGTGATGAGGCGGACGTCTTCGAGATTGTTGCGGCAGATGTTGATGTTGAAGAACACCATGTAGCCGTAACCGAACTGCTTCCGGATCAGATACTCGAGATTTCTCCGTACAGGCACGAGGGCTTTCGGGAGGCTCGGCTTCTCGTCCCAGGCGTCGAGCGCGAAGTTGTAGACGGCGACACCCGCGTCGCTCAGGCGGTCGGCCACGTCGGGCCGCAACAGGCGACCGTTGGTTCCGATGTAAACCCAGAAGCCTTTTTTGGCCGCGTAGTAGACGACTTTGTGGGCAAAATCCGGTCTGAGCAGCGGCTCACCGCCCATGAGACCCAACACTCGGCAGCCATGGTCATGGAGCCAGTCGATGGCCCGTCGCGCCACATCTTCGGTCATTCCCTTGATTTTGTTGTTGAACGACCAGCAGTACCAGCAATCGAGATTGCACTTGTACTCGAGGAACAGGTAGGCAGTGATGGGGTGAAAGTCGCCCGGGAAAACGCGCGACCGAACATAGGGGTATAGCCATCCGCGCAATTTCCGACGAATTTCCCAGGGGTGCCACCTGCGTTTCTCGGGTGGTGTTTCGGGTCCCGGATCAGCGAGCAACTCCGGATGAAGCGGAAAGACAGGCTCGGGCAGCACGGCTCCTTTCGGTTCGACAGGAGTCGGTGGGGACGGATTCGAGTGCCTCAGAATCTCATGAAGAGCGACGTCGATTCGGAATTTCGGTGTGTCCGCAGTGGCCATAACAAGGGCCTCCCTTCGTCGTATGTGTTACGAAGCATACTTTGAAAGGACCGCAGAGCAGGTCCTAATTTCCCATAGGATTCTACGAGTTATTGCTGCGTCGCAGGCAGTTCACCGTTCCAGGAATTTCGCCAAGAAATGACTCCAACGGTCTTAGTCACGGGAGCGATGATCGGTCTGGCGGGGAGAGGCACGTCCCTCATCTCGATTACGTGACCGCATTGATCGGGGTGCCGGTCATTCTCTGGGTCGTCCTGCGAAGCCGGCAAGGCGTAACGAACTAATCGTACCGAACGGCTTGGACGGGACTGAGGCGCGTCGCTCGTAGACCTGGCAAGAGTACGGCGATCATTGATACCGTCAAGAGGAATATCGTTGTTCCCGCAAAGACCGCCGGATCGTATGGACTCAGATCGTACAGCAGCGTCTCGAGGAAACGGTTGACGACCACCGCAACCGCAACTCCGGCGATCAGGCCGGACAATGCAAAGCGCGCACCCTCTTTGACGACTTGCAGGACCACGTCGCGCTGCGTGGCGCTAGGGCCACTCGGATTCCGATCTCGCGGGTTCGTTGAGCCACGAAGTAGCTCAGGACTGCGTACAGTCCCATCGCGACTAGAAGGAGCGCCATAACGGCGAAGCCAACCAGCAATGCGATCGCAATCCGGCGCTCGGCCAGCGATCCGGAGATCATGCTCTCCATGGTCGTCACCCCATATACGGGAACGGCGCGTGAAAGGCTTGCCACTTGAGCTCGAACGGCCGAAGCGAGTGACTCAGGATCGCCTGCAGTCTTCACGACTAAGTAGACGTTGCGGTCGGGTCGCTGACATTCGCACAGGTAGAAGTCGTTGCCGGGCGTCAATTCCAAGCTGCTGTGTCTTACCTGGTTCACGATTCCAACGACGGTCAGCCAGGGATAAGGACCATCATTATCGCCAAGGCGAAACCTCTTTCCGATTGCATCGCTATTCGGCCAGTGCTCTTCGGCGAGGCTCGCGCTGACAACCGCTGTCTGCGGGGTTGAGGGCGTGTCGGTCTCATTGAAGCCCCGGCCTCGGAGAAGCGGAATCCTGAGGGTTGTGAAAAACGATGAACTGACCTTGTGGTACGCCGCCGTGGGCATCGGTTGATTGGAGTTCTTCGGCTTGCCTTCAATCTCGAGATTCCATCCCGCGCACGTTCGTCCGAATGGAACATTCAAACTGATGGCAGCCGATTCGACGCCCGGCAAGCCACGCACCCGAGTTTCCAGTTGGCCATAGAACAGGCTCAATGCGTTTGGCGCCGGATCCACGCGCCCTGGCACGCTGAGTTGCATCACAAGCAGCCGGTTGGGATCGATCGACCGCGTCTAAACGGAGAAGGCTCTGTGCCAGCAGGGCAGCGCCGATCAGCAGCAGCGCCGCAAGTGCGACCTGCGACGAGACCAGGACGCCGCGGATCGAACTATGGCGCCGGCTACCCGCAGCTGTGCGCCCGTTCTCAGCCATAGCGGCTCGCGGATCGCTTCGCAGGGTCAGGAACACCGGCGCGAATCCGAGTAGCGCTCCTGTCGCGAGCGAAATTGCGGCGATAAAGATCGCCCCGGTCAATGAATCGATATGTTCACAAGGTTGGGAAAGTCGGGAGGCAAGACAGAGGGAAGAACGTGCAGAAGTGCGCCTGTGAGCAACAGGCTGAGGCCCCCGCTAACCGCCCCGAGCAACATGTTTTCGATGGTCACCTGCTGGATGAGCCGGCTTCTACCTGCCCCCAGCGCAAGCCTGGTAGCCATCTCTCTGCTTCGTGCCACGAACCTGCCCAGCAGCAGGCTCGAGAGATTCGCACAAGTGAGGAGCAGCAGCAGACCGACTCCGGTCATGAGCATCCAGAGGGAGGCTCGCACAGGGGCTACGAGCTGATCATGCAACGAGACGACTCTTACGCCCGACTCCTGATTTGTACCCGGATACTGAGCCCGCAGCTGTTCCGCAATCAGATTCATCTCCGCATCAGCCCCTTGAACCGTGGCGTTCGGGGCAAGAAGCGCAAACACGCGCAGAATTCGCGAATCGCGCGCCGAGCTTGTGGTTTGCCGCCCGAAAGGCATCCACATGTCGCCGGCCGGCAACGCCGAGGCGGCCGGCAGACGGACAGGAGGAGGGAAAACGAACCCTTCGGGCATCACGCCGAGAATCCGGTATAGCCGGTCGTCGAGCCGAATGGTGCGTTGGGTAATGGAAGGATCGCTGCCAAACCGGCGCCGCAGAGATCATGGCTAAGCACGACCACCTGTTCCGTGCCAGTCACGTCTTCTTCGGAGACAAACCAGCGTCCCAAAACTGGCTCGGTTCCCAGCACTTGGGGCAAATCTGCTGAAACCCTGGTGGAGGTCAAGAACTCCGGTGCATCCCCGTCCTGAAGGATGGTTCGTCCGGGGCGAGCCGCAATCATCGCCCCGCGCTCCAACTTGCGAGAGCTCGCCGGCACGTACTCGTGCTCGACTCAGGCATGCGGAGGAACCGGTTTGCTGAGACCTCACACGGGTTTCTTGGCCGTGACGGACAGTCTCCAGGTGAGATTGCTTCCGATGGGCGCGCACAGCTGATGAGATATGCAACCGTAGTTTGGAAGGAAGCTGTTGTAAGTAGTGCCAGGCACGAAAACGGCCGCTTCGTTGTTGCGACTGAGGAAGGCTGCGGGTATGAAGGCAACAGGGTAATCCTCGCGACAGGCGTGCAGGATGTCTTACCTGAGATCCCGGGCCTGCAAGAACGATGGGGCAAAAGCGTCTTTCATTGCCCGTACTGCCATGGCTACGAACTGCATCAGGGCCAGATCGGAGTACTTGCAAATGGGGGACTCGCGATGCACCACGCCTTGCTGCTCCCGGAGTGGGGATCAACGACGCTATTTACGAACGGAGTGTTGGAGCCCGATCAGCAGCAGCTGCAACAACTAATCGCACGTGGTGTTCGAATCGAGCGGGAGCGTGTGACCGAAGTGACCGGGGATGGAGCCGACGTAAGGCTCGCGGACGGACGGGTGGTACCACTCGACGGACTCTTCACGACGCCGCATACCCGAATTCCCACAACCCTGGTGGAGCAGTTTGGGTGTGCTCTCGATGAAGGACCTCTGGGAATGTTCGTCCGTACCGACGCCCGCAAACAAACCACAACTGCCGGTGTATTTGCGTGTGGAGATGTGGCGAGACCAGCAGGTTCTGTTGCACTGGCTGTCGGCGACGGAGCCCTTGCCGGTACTGCTGCTCATCAATCGCTGATCTTCCACTGAAGCGCCTGAAGGCGTTTACTCCAGACTAGCGGATTTGGCCATCAAGCCTATTCCACCAGTAACGCCGTGCAGCAGGAGATCGACGATCTCGAGAGTAATCGTCGTAATCGGAGGCTCAGGGTAGCTTCAGCGTTGAGCAGATCGTCCAAACCGAGCGCGGTAGCAGCCGCCGAACAGAACTGTGGCTGCGGCAAACAACATCAATGTCGATGGCTCTGGAACAGTCGCAAATCCCACGATCTGTCCCCTATTGTTGATCCCGTGCACCTCTGTCGTAGAGGCGCCCGGATAGTCGATTGAGATGAAATTCGGACCATCTTTGAGGAAACCGTGATATGAGCCGGAGAGGGAGAAATAGGTGCCTACAATCTGGCCTGCATCATTGATTCCGTACGGGTAGGTGTGGGTTGCACCCGGATAGTCAAATGAAATGAAATTTGCGCCATCCTTAATGAATCCGTGCGCCTTGAAATCGAGCGACGTGTAGCTCCCCACGATCTGGCCGTTGCTGTTAATGGAGTAAGCGGCAGTTCCAAGGTTCGGTCCAGGGTAGTCAATAGTTGCAAAACCCGACGCGTCCTTGATGAAGCCGTGTGGCACCTCTGGTCTACGGATGAGCATGCCCACGATCTGGCCGCGATCGTCAATATCCAACGCCAACGTGTATCCGCCTCCAGGGTAATTGAGGGAGGTGAAATCCGCCCCATCCTTAAGGTAACCGTGCCAAGGACCGGAACCCGCAACCTCAGGGCCAAAGTAATACCCCACGATCTGACCAAGATCATTGATACCTTTGGCATAGGTTCCGCCCGTCGCAACCGGGTTGTCGATCGAGGTAAAATTCATCCCGTCTTTGATAAACCCGTGATGATCGCCAGATCCAGTGATGTAAGTCCCTACGATCTGGCCCGCATCATTGATGCCAAACGCGTGTGTTGTTATCGTGCCGGGGTAATCGAAATCGAAAGGCGTAAACACTCCGCCAGAGTCAAGCGTGAACGAAACCGCCCTGCATTGTGCGCTACAGAAAATCAGTATTCCCATAGCGAGGGGAAGATTGAGCTTCATGATTCGCTACACCTCCATTCACCGAACTTGGCTGACCCGAGGATCTCAGCCGGATATCTGCCCCAAGCGGTCATACAACCGACGTGGTGAAGGGAAAGCTCTCCGCTGACAGTCAGCAGCCCTATGAACGATCCTTTCAACCCGGCTCAAAGACAAGCCTCCATCCTGGCGACCGATATATCTCTCGCATATTGAGAGACGTCCTGAACGGCGCTCATTCGAAACGGCGCATAAAAGTTGCTATTTGGTTTGTGTAGAAGGGGGTACGGCGGGCTTGATATGTAAGGCGAGGGCGCATACGAGATATTGCGGACGGTGCACTGCACGTCGGTTGGGCTTATTTGGAAAATTTCAACCGTTACGGAGAGTTGCAAATCGGGTTGCCCGGGTGCTGCCGGTGCGGACGACGCGAGAGCCATCCACATGCCGATCGCCAAAACCAAAGCGAACCTACACATGTTTGTACCTCCGATCGAGCTTACACCCAATTTGCTAGATTTGGCGCCTTTGATGGAACCGTGATACAGCTACCCCAAGTCTTAGGCGCTCGCAGCTTCGCCTGAATGAGGACCTTATGCGGGTAAGTGCTTTCGCGTGTCGGTCGCGCAAAGCGATCGCGGTAAGGCGATCCGGCTCGCCGGCGTGATGGCCTCCTTCCGTGCAGCCGCTCTTAGCCGTCGCCGCGACGAACCTGCGCACGGTCGTCGCTATCACGTCGGCCAGGGTTGTGATCACTGAGTCATGGCGACAGGCGTCGCGGCAATCCTCATGCTCGAGTATCTAGGCCAGGAAGGCGACCATGTCTTCGTCGACGCGCTGCTCGGACACGTCACTCCGAGCGGCAAGCTTCCATTCGCGGTTCGACGCGAAGACCTCCCACACGACCTGTGGCGCGGCCAACTAAAGCTCCAGCGTGATGGAATTACGCCGGGCGTTGTGGATCTCTTTGGCAGGGACGAGTCTGTAGTGCAAATGGTGGCCAGGGACGGATTTGAACCGCCGACGCCAGCCTTTTCAGGGCTGCGCTCTACCCCTGAGCTACCTGGCCGCCAACTCACAAGTCTACCAAACACTAAGCGGTTTGTAACCTGCTAAGAGCCTCAGAAGTGACAGCTTCGACGTCGGCATGGAGACTGTTCCCGTGTGCGTCCATGGTCACGATCGCCACGAAGTCCCGCACGCGCAGGTGCCACATGGCTTCCGGGATGCCGAACTCCATCAGATGCACTCCCAGCACTTTCTCGACAGTCCGGGCGTAGTACTGTGCGGCTCCGCCGATGCCGTTCAAGTACACCGCGCCGACCTCCTTAAGCGCTTCCAGAGTCTTCGGCCCCATACCGCCCTTTCCGATCACGGCACGTACGCCATAGTTCCGCAGAACATGGCCTTGATACGGCTCTTCGCGGATGCTCGTGGTTGGACCTGCTGCCTTCACCTTCCACTCATCGCCTTCTTTCAACATCACCGGGCCACAGTGGTACAGCACGGCTCCTCGCAGGTCGACAGGCGGAGGATTCTTCATCAGGTAAGCGTGGACCGCATCCCGACCCGTAAACACCTCACCCCGAACGAGCACGACATCGCCGACCTTCAGGCTGCGCATCTGGGCCTCAGTGAGCGGCGGCTCCAGCACGACCTCGCGGCCAGTGAGAGGGAAGCCTTCGCCTGCAGCCATGCGCTCGACCTTGCGTTCAGGATCGCGATAGAGCCACTTCGTGATCGCACCTGTCTGGGCATCCAGGCGCATCCCTAACCGGCGAAAGGCCCAGCAATCGTAGGCCACGGAAACGAAAAAGCTCGCCGGGAGCCTGTTCGCTGCGGCGATCTTGCATCCGATCAGCGACGCCTTGCCGCCGAACCCCATCGCTCCGACGCCGATGCGGTTCGCTTCGTCCATGATCTCGGCCTCGAGCTTGGCGAGCTCGGGAACCGGATTGGTGTCGTCAAGGGTGCGGAACAACTGGTTCTTCGCGAGCACGTAGCCATGGGCGCGATCGCTGCCGATGCACACTCCAACCGCTCCAGGCGCGCAGCCCTGTCCCTGAGCCTGCCAGACCGCGTGCAGGATGCACTTCCTCACGCCCTCGAGATTGCGGTCCGCGCGTCCAAGATGGTCGAGGTCTGCGGGAAGCGAGTACTGGATGTTCTTGTTCTCGCAGCCGCCACCCTTCAGGATCAGCTTGACTTCGATCTCATCCTGTTCCCATTGCTCGAAGTGGATCACGGGCGTCTCTTCGCCGAGATTGTCGCCGCTGTTCTTGCCGGTGAGGGCATCCACGGAGTTCGGACGCAGCTTGCCGCGACGCGTTGCTTCAGCCACTGCCTCGCGAATGGCCCGGCCGAGGTGGATCTGATTGACGCCGACCGGGGTGTGCACCACGAATGTCGGCATTCCGGTGTCCTGGCAGATAGGGCCCACATCTTCGGTGGCCATATCGATGTTCGAGGCGATGATGCTTAACGCTTGTGACGCCTGTGTGCCGGGCGTCTCTTCGGCGAGAGCGATACCCATTGCCTGGCGCACGTCGGGCGGGAGATTCGTCGATGTTTGAGTGATCAGCTCAACGAGGCTGCTTAATAGAAAGTGCATGTCAATTGGAACCATCATGTTATCTTGATCGCCACCTGCGCGGTGAGCCCCGGCTTGATCTCGGGTAAAGGATTCGCGAACTCGATCACCGCATGGCCGTTCTCGACCTTGCTCACCGTGCCGCTCAGCGCGTCCCCGGACAGTTCGGCGACCCTCACCAAGGCCGGCTGCCCCGGCTTGAGTCGAGGCAATACGTCGGGCGGCGGGTCCACGACAACTTCGAGTGTGCTCAGATCGGTCGCGATCTGAAAAAAGTCTTGCATGCTGCGGTCCACGGTGTCGCCTAAGGTGCCTCGACGGCCGACCACCACCCCATCCACAGGCGACCGCACATCACCCGCCTGTAACTCGGTTTTCGCGCTCTCGAGGTTCTCGCTTTTTTCAGTAACAGTCTTACGCAGGGCGTCAGCGTCCTTTGCCATCGACGAGACTCGCTCCTCGGCTCGGTCGGCGGCGGCGCTCAATGTGGCTGCCTCTTCGGACGCGGTTTGATAGTCCTTGGCTGCCTTCTCAGCCACAAGTCGCGGTGTCGCGCCAGCCTCCAGCAGCATCGATTGGCGCTTGTAGATCTTCTCCAATCGATCCGCCTCCGAGCGGGCTCGCGAGGCTTCCGCTCTTGCCCGCGACGCCTCCAATCGTGCCGCCGATATCGACGCCTCCAGGTCGCTCAACCTGGCTTGGACCTGCTCGAACTCACTCAGAGCCTCCTGCTGGTGGACCTCGAGGGCATCACTCTTGATCTGTGCCAGCAACTGACCTTCCGAGACTTCCTGCCCGATCTCCACATGGAAAAGGTCGATCTTGCCCTCGATCGGAGCCGCGATAAAAACCGAACTATGGGCCTGGATCCGTCCTTGCAGGCTTACTTCGTCGAGCGCCGCTGTTGACTTAGCGGGCGCCGTCTCCTGGGGTTGCCGTCGAGGCTTCCAAAAACCCTGGGTAGCCGCTGCAACCACGATGCAGAGCAGCACAAGCAGTCCAGCTACCAACCACTTACCTTGGAACCTGTTTCGGTCGGAAACCATCACCTTTTGGTATACTTCGAACGCACGGAGCAAATATGAGCGAGCTTCGCCTTGGAGACGTTATCGACGATTATTGCAGTAAATGCAGGCGCCTTACGAATCATGCGATTGTGTCCATGTTGAACACGGAAGTTGCCAAGGTGCGATGCCGCTCCTGCTACCACGAGCATAACTACTTGCATGAGCAGATCCCCCCTTCGAAGAAGGAGCTGAAGAAGATGGAGCTGTTCAACGAGGTGCTCGCAAAGGTAGACTCGACCGCTTCGCAGCCGGTCGACGGGCCGGGCGAGCCTGAGAGAGAGACCGTCGAGACCAGCAAGAAGGCCAAGAAGGGCTAACACCCTCGTCCCATCGAGGCTCCTCCAGTGAGCCAACAAGAGCAACTTGCAAGAAAAGTGGTGCGCCGCCTGCGCGAACTCGGCCATTCGGCCTACTTCGTCGGTGGATGCGTCCGCGACCTGCTCATGGGCTTGGAGCCCAAGGACTACGATGTGGTCACGAGCGCCACTCCTGACCAACTCTCGGCCCTCTACCCAGATGCCTATCGGGTCGGCGCACACTTTGGCGTCCTGCTGATCCGCGACCAGGATGCCCAGGTCGAGGTGGCGACCTATCGGACCGACATCGACTACCGCGACGGCCGGCGCCCCACAGAGGTCCGTTTTGAGATTGACCCTCGCGAAGACGCAATCCGGCGCGACTTCACCATTAACGCCCTTCTGCTCGATCCCGAGTCAGGCGAGGTGCTCGACTTCGTTGGCGGCGGCGACGACCTCCGCCAGGGCATCGTACGGGCCATTGGCGAGCCGCACAGGCGATTTGCCGAGGACCGTCTCCGCATGCTGCGCGCGATCCGATTTGCAGCCCGCTTCGGATTCACTATCGAGCCCAAAACGTTCCGCGCGATCCAGGACATGGCGCCTCACATCCACGAGGTGTCGGCAGAGCGCATCCGGGATGAGCTCGTTCGCATCCTCACCGAGGGCGGCGCACGGCGAGGTCTGGAGCTTCTTGACGAGTCGGGTCTACTCCAGCAGATACTCCCCGAAGTATCCGCCATGAAGGGCGTGCAGCAGCCGCCCGAGTTCCATCCCGAGGGCGACGTCTGGACGCACACCCTCATCATGCTCGAGGGCCTGCAGCAACCCTCGCCCGAGCTTGCCATGGGCGTCCTGCTGCACGATGTCGGCAAGCCCCCGACCTTCCAAGTACGCGACCGTATACGCTTCGACGGGCACGTGGAAGCGGGTGTCGAGATTGCGACCGACATCCTCTCGCGCCTGCGCTTCTCACGCGAGCAGTCCGAGCAGATCGAGGCGCTCATCGCGAACCACATGAAGTTCAAGGACGCGCCTCGCATGAAGGACAGCACGCTGAAGCGCTTCCTGCGATTGCCCGAGTTCGACGAGCACCTGGAGCTACACCGGCTCGACTGCCTTTCGAGCCATGGGTCGCTCGAGAACTATGACTACGTCCAGGCCAGGCGGACCGAGTTCGGCCAGGAGCAGATCGCCCCACCCCGGCTGCTGACCGGTGCCGATCTGATCGATGAAGGCTGGACGCCCGGCCCTGACTTCGGCGAGGCTCTGAGAGTCGTCGAGGATGCGCAACTCGAAGGCAGCATTCACACGCGTGAAGAGGCCCTGGAACTGGCCTCGTCAGTCTTGCGGGAGCGGCTTCGCGATCGCCTGGATTAACGAAGGCATCCCATGTTCGAACAGCAGTCGGGTCGAGAACCTCATCGGGTGTCGCCCGCCGGCAGCCGTTATGACATCCGCCTCGAACTGGCTTTGAGCCCGACCGCCCAGTTGCTCGCGGATGAGCTCGAGGATCCTTTCCCGGTGCTCCTGAACGACAAGCTCGAAAACGCTCCGGCCGTCGAGTTCCACCAGCCTGTAGCCGGTCAACGTGCGAGCGCTGGCATTCAAGCGCAAAAGGCTGCCGTCGAGCTTGAACAGGAATACAGGATCCCGCGTATGGTCGAAGAGCGCGCCGTAGCGCTGCTCGCTGGCCAGGAGACGCTCGGACAGCATGTGCTGGTCCGTGGTGTCGTACAGGATACCCACGGTGCCCACCACGCGGTCCCGACGTTCACTCTCCAAGGGCTTGGCCGCAACGATAATCTCTCGATCTTCGAGCCTCGTTTCAAAGTGCACCGTTTCGCCGGCTAGCGCACGCAGGATCTCGGCAACCGGCCGGAAAAGAGGGTCCTCGCTTTGGAAGAGTTCGAATACCGATTGCGCGTTTTCCATCCCGAGAACACTTGCGTAGTCCCCCTGGATTGAGGTGAATTGCAGGTCGGTGTCCGTGGTCCAGATCACCATGGGAATGTGCCGGGTCGCGAGTTCGAGAGCGCCACGGCACAGCGATAACGGAGCAGTATCAGAGATCGTCAAGGCTAGAGTCTATTTTGCATTGGGTCTAAAGCAAAACAGGGTGACTTCCTAACGTCACCCTGTAAGTTACGACCGAAATGTAAGCTAGCTTCTAGAAACGGTAGAGAGGTGTTCCGGGCTCAGCTCCGGCTCCCACCAACTCGCCTTCCTCTTCGCCCTCCTTGATCTGCC
>DASQVJ010000463.1:0-3809 GCA_035640835.1 Bryobacteraceae bacterium | reverse complement strand
CCACGCCAACTTCCGGAAACTCGGAAGCACCAGCGTGGGATCCGCGATCATCACGAATCCAAATTTTGGAACGGCCTGTTGCCAGACCATGAATACCGCAACCTCCACTGCCGTCGTGCAGAACGGTGAGGCGTTCCGCGTCGTGCAACTTGCCCTGAAACTCCAATTCTGAGGGGAGAGATGCTGATGCGACTACCTGTACGGCGCGGTCGTTTGGTACACCGATTGCCGGTCCATCTTCGGAGTCATACATGTCGCACCAACCAAAAGTAACGACCGATCATGACGAGATCCGAAGATGGGCTGAGAAGCGCGGCGGGGTACCTGCACGGGTGAGGGGCACCGCTGATGACGACGATGATCCTGGCCTCCTGCGAATCGATTTTCCGGTGGACGGTCCAGACCCGAATCTGGAGCCGATCTCCTGGGACGAGTGGTTCAAGAAGTTCGACCAGAAGCAATTAGCTTTTCTGTATCAGGATGAGACCTCGAACGGCGAGCTAAGTTACTTCAACAAACTGGTCAGTCGCGCGACCGTGAAGGACGAGCTCGAGGCGCTGGAAAGGGAGCGTTCTAAATCAGAGCCAAAGTCCTCGGAGCGGAAATCGTCCTCCAGCAAGGAACGCGAACCCGTCCGGTAATACACCGCGCGAGCCGCCGCATCTTCCTGGCGACGGTATCTGTCGCTCTGTCGACAGCGTACAGTAGTCTGGAAGAAGATCGTCAATGCGGATTCTGGTTGTTGAGGACGATCCCGACGGCGGGCGCGTGTTGTGCAAAGGGCTGCGGGAGCAAGCTTTCGCGGTAGATCTCGCAATAGACGGGTCATCGGCTCTTCACAAAATCTTTGTAAACTCGTACGACCTGATCGTTCTCGACTTCATGCTCCCGGGCAAAGACGGTCGGGAGGTCTGCCGTGAGCTTCGAGCCAGCGGAAATGATATTCCGATTCTCATGCTCACCGCTCGCGATCAGGTTCCGGACCGAATCGCCGGGCTGAATGCCGGCGCGGACGATTACGTCGTCAAGCCGTTTGATCTCGGGGAACTGCTCGCCCGGGTGCATGCACTTCTTCGCAGGCGACCTCGTGTCAACAGCTCTATTCTTGAAGTCGCAGATCTTCGGATCGATACACATCAGCGGAAGGTTTTCCGCGCGAACCGGCCGATTGTTCTAACCGCGAAAGAATACGCATTGCTGGAGTACTTGGCATGGCGCGAAGGAGCCGTGGTTGGACGCGCCGAGATCTCCGAGCACGTTTGGGATGAGACCTATGATCCGACGTCGAATCTGATCGAAGTCTACGTCCAGCGATTGCGCCGAAAGGTCGACGGCGGGAAGGGCGTTCGACTGATTCACACTCGGCGTGGCGAAGGGTACCAGCTCAACCCCGGAGCACCTGATGCAGATTAACACTGTACGCTCGCGTCTCACCGCCTGGAACATCGCAGCACTCACAGTGGTCCTGCTCCTGTTCTCGGGGGGCGTTTACGTCTTGTCGTCGAGGTTGCTCCGCGAACGACTGGACTCCGGGCTCCGATCGGCGGCGCAGATCACTGAGCTCACTCTCAATCATGAGATCGAGGAGCACGGCGGTCGGGAGCCCGGTGAGACAAGCGTGCGCGAAGTCCTGCGCACGATGCACCAAACATCGTTCCCCAGGACCGCCATCGCGATTTGGGACAATGACAGACTTGTTGCCGAAAAGTCCGGACTCAGCGGTAGAGGCTCGGCCGACATTCCGGCTGCGATCAGACGTGAAACCGGCATGCGCACCTTTCGCCATGGGCATGCGATGTACCGCATCCTGACCATCGAGGCGCCGGTCGCGTTCATCGCAGCTAAGTATCAAGTGACCGTGAATGAATCGACAGAAGACATCGAGTCAGAGCTGGCGAACTTGCGCAGTGTCCTGTTTCTTTCTGTGCCCCTCTTCGTCCTAGTCTGTGCGGTCGGCGGATACCTTCTGGCGCGCAAGAGCCTTCAGCCAGTGGCCGACATGGCGGCTGCGGTCGAGCGGATCTCTTCCGCCAACCTAAACGAACGACTGCCCGTGACCAACCGCTTCGACGAATTCGGCCGTCTGGGCGAGACGTTCAACTCACTGCTCAACCGCCTGGAGCAGGCATTCGGAAATCAGCAGCGTTTCATGGCGGACGCGTCGCACGAGTTGCGAACACCCCTCTCCGTCGCGCTGACGGCAGCTCAGGTAACCCTTCAGAATCCTGATCGTGACAGAGGTGAGCTGCTGCAGGCGCTGTCGGTCATCGAGGAGCAACTTCGCAGGTTGAAACGGATCGTAGAGGATATGTTTATCCTTGCGCAGGCCGATGCAGGTGCGTATCAACCTTCGATTGAGCCCTTGTACCTGACGGACATTGCCGACGAGGCGCTGCGAGCCACAAGGATTTTGGCACGCAGCAAGAACATCGAGGTACGCGACACAAGGGACGATGATGAACTCGAGTTCGACGGCGACGAAGGTCTCTTGCGGCAGCTGATGCTCATCCTTCTCGACAACGCCGTCAAATTCACTCCGGCCGGAGGGCGGGTCGAACTTCGCCTCGCGCAAGCCGAAGAGGGTTACGAGATCGAGGTCGCTGACAACGGCCCCGGGATCTCCGAATCCGAGCAGCAACTGATCTTCGAGCGCTTCTACAGGAGTGACAAAGCACGCTCGCGTCGGGACCCCGGAAACGGTAGTGGCGCGGGTCTCGGTCTAGCCATCGCGAAGTGGATCACTGGCCTCCACGGAGGTTCCATCTCCGTTTCCAGTTCGCCGGGAGGGACAACGTTCCGAGTGTGGTTGCCTCATGGCAACGTGCGCCAGCCCGTTCACGCAGCCTGACCTGCCCTGTTTATCTTCTGTTTAACTCTTATCGACTACTCTGCTAGTTTCGGACCCAAGTAGTCCCCAAAAGCCGCGACATGAGATGGTTTTTTCTTCTGGCACTCGCAGTCTGCTCACGCGGGCAGGAACTGGTGAACCTGCGGCCCGATCAGGCGATCGAGCGGGCGATCCAGTCGCACCAGCTTCTTGCTTCCGGCCAGGCGCGCGTTGAGGCTGCACAGGGCGCGCACGAGCAGGCGGGATTGCGCCCGAATCCGCGCCTGATCCTGCAGAACGAGAACACACGCTTTGGAGGGACATCCGCGCCTTTCCGGTTTGCTCACGAGACGGATAGTTTCGCGTACGCATCGCAGATTCTGGAAGCTCCTGGTAAACGACAGACCCGCCTCGAACTCACCGGTGAACTGATCCACAGGCGTGAAGCCGAGGTGGATGTTCTTAGGGCGAGAATCGCTCACAACGTCGCAGCAGCATACTGGGCAGCCATAGGCGCGGAGCGGACGCGTGACGTTCTTCGTCAAACTCTGCAGAACTTCGACCAGATTGTGCAGTACCACCGCGACCGGGTAAAGGAGGGCGCGCTTGCTGAATCTGATCTGATTCGCATCGAACTCGAACGCGAGCAGATTGGGGTTCAGTTTCAGAATGCCGAGCAGGATGCCCGGCGGATGCGCCTTCAGCTTTTTCGGGAGATGGGCGAACCGGAGCAGCCCGGGATTGTGCTGACGGGGGATCTGTCCGATGTGCGGCCATTCGTAGCACTCAGTCCTGACGAGGCGCTGGCGACCCGTCGCGATTTGCAACTCGCGCGGCAGGTCATCAAGCAGGCACAAGCCGGTACGCGCCTGGAACAAATGAACGCACGTCCGGATCCCGAGGTTCTGTTCGGATATAAGCGCACAATCGGATACAACACAGTCATCGCGGGTCTGCAGGTATCGCTTCCACTTCGCAATCG
>DASQVJ010000462.1:0-8085 GCA_035640835.1 Bryobacteraceae bacterium | reverse complement strand
GGCCCGTGTTGTTCGGTACTCCCGCTCTCCATCGCGGAGCCGCGTTCGGCGACATCGATGGTGACGGCAGGATCGACGCTGTCGTCACACGCTTGAACGAACCCGCTATCCTCCTGCGCAATGTGACGACGCCACGCAACTGGATCAGCTTTCGCGTCCCGCCAGGCACGCGCATTCGCGTCACGGCTGGTGGACGCCATCAATGGAACCATGCAAGCTCCGCTGTGGGATATGCCAGCTCAAGCGACACACCCGTGCACTTCGGGCTCGGTAGTGCCGCAACTGTTGATGAGGTCGAAATCTATTGGCCGTCCGGAAAGACTCAGAAGCTGACCGGTCTTCAAACAAAGAAGGTGATCAGTCTCCCTGCACTTTGAGGCGCGCACGAGCCTTCGCCAGCATCGGCGCCGCATCACCATAGCCTAGCTCCACCGCTTTCTCCAGTTCGACGATCGCCGCCCCAAGCCGCCCGAGTTGGTATTGAATGCGTCCAAGCTCATAGTGGGCGCGCCCGGAGCCGGGGTGACCACCCACAACTTGCTGAGCTGGGCCGAGAGCCTCGCCAGTGCGTCCCTGACGATAAAGAAAGACAGCGTAGTGAAGGCGAGGGTCAAACTCGGCGGTAGGGGACTGGCTGGTTTCGATAGCGATGCGAAACTCCTTCTCGGCCTCTTGAGGACGGGCCAGCGCCTCCAAAGCCTGCGCAATGCCCAGATGAATGCGCCAGGGCGAGTGATCGTAAGGTAGAGCTTTGCGAAGGACAGCCAAAGAAGGCTCGAAGCGATTCAGTGCATATAGATTGCGAGCGTGGAAGTAGCACGCATCCCGTAGCTGCGATGCCAGCGCACATGCTTTCGAGAAGGGATCGGCCGCACGTTCAAAGTCTCCCCGGCTGGCGTACACCACGCCGAGCGCCTTCCAGACCTGTGCATTGTCCGGAGCCAGCTCAGCCGCCTGGTTCAAGACCTGCACGGCTTCAGCTGCCTGTCCGCGTTCGAACGCCTCCACGCCCCGCTTGTACAACTCGTCCACATTCGCGGCGAAAAGGAGAATGAAAGCAGCAGCGATCATCAGAAGCCCCTTCACATCAAGCCGGCAGCCTTGCCGGCGTTGGCTGGGGCGCTGACTTCCGATCCAAGTTCAGGAATGCGTCTGCTGGCTCCTTGTCGCTTCACCACAACAACCGTGAACAGTCCGGCAACAACAGCCATGTCGAGCCACGCGAACCAGTCGCCCCAGCTTTGGTACAACGTGGTCGCATGTTGTACGGGCACGCTAGCCAGCATGGTGGTGAAGGCTTCTCGCGGGGCCGTTGGCTTCTCGCTGAGAACGCGGCCCCGATTGTCGCTCACCGTCAACAGGCCCTGCTTTGCGGCGCGAACGACCGCGAATCCATTCTCGACTCCGCGCATGATCCCCATGTGTCCATGCCATAACCGGTCGACGTCGAAGTCCCACGCCGGCACGAGCAGCAGCCCAACCTGCGCCTGGCCATAAAGTCGCGAGGGATCAGGATAATCCATGTCACGACAGATTGCTAATCCGACAACACGGGCAGGCTCGCGCAGAACTACAGTGTCCGTTCCGGGAATCGTGCGTCCTTCCACTACCGGGACCAGGTGATGTTTGCGATAGACGACATCCCTGGATTCCGAATACAATCGGGCCTCGTTAAACGCGGCGTTCGATGTCACGTGCAGGATACCCAGCAGGATCTGCACCTTCGTTCTTCGAGCTGCTTCGCGGAATAACTCGTCCACGGCCCCCGAAATCGAATCGGGGATCAGCGCGGTCATCTCCGGCAGTACCACGACCTCGGCTCCGCGCTGTGCCAGGAGTTCTACCTGTCCCGCGTAGTCACGGAGAAGTTGCATCGCCTCCGGATCCTTCTGAGGAAACGAGTTCTTCGGAAGGTCTGAGACGGCGAGTCCGACGACGATTGTCCCGGGCGAGCTTGGCGTAGATGACAACCGCAACACGCCGTAGATGAGTGTGCTCCCAAAAACGACGGCAAGGACGATCGCTAGTCGTTGTCTCATCTTCGCCGGGCTCAGGCTGATCGCCGCAAGCAGCGAAGGGAACAGCATCACGAGAAAACCTATGCCCCAGAGCCCGGTGAGAGCACCGATTTGCAGTACAGGCAGATTCTTCAGTTGCGTGTACGCCGTGTTTCCGAATGTGCCGGAACCCAGACTGGTCAGGTATTCGTAAGCGACCATCACGGACGGAAACGCCAAAACAGCCAGCCAAATTTTGCCCCGCCGGTAAAGAATGCGAAACAGAGCGATTCCAGCACAGAACGCAACCGCCGGCATCACGACCGAGGCTACCTGCAGCCAAAGCGGGAACTGCAGACGTCCGTGATAACTCCACATACTTAGCCGACCAATTACGCCGGCTCCCAATGCGGCACCTGCGACGATGGTCCAGGGCAGCCGCGGCGCAATCCACATTACCGGCAAGGGAGCCAGCCACATCGCCCACCACTGCGGGTTCAACCCTTCGCTAAGGTAAAGAGCCGCTCCCGAAAGCGCCATGGCCACGAAGGCGACCAAAGAAGCCCGTGCGTTAAGCCTTGAGTCCATCGAATAACCTCTTCATCGATCGCTGTACCAGCTTCTTAAACTCAGCCTGCGAGAGGTTGAAACGTCCCGCTCGGTACAACATGACGTACCCGTGAGCGTGCGCCCACAACTCCAGCGCAATCTCCCAGACATCGTCTTTCTTGAGTTTTCCTTCTTCCATCCAGTGCGCCACGCTATCGGCAATGGGGTTCAGCGTGGGCGAGCGCCGTGCCCGAAAATCATCGGGAAAACGGCGGGCCTCTGGCCGCGGCTTGGAGAAGACATAGTCAAAGATGTGAGGACGCGCCAAAGCATAGTCGATATAGGCGTCCATGATGTGGACGATGTCCCCTTCGAACGACCCACTTGGCGGGGATTTTCGGATGAATTCGAGCAGGTGCTCAAATTCCTTGTTGACGACGGACCTCAGCAGTGCCTCGCGATTGGCGAAATAGTGATAGATCGCCATGGGCGTGATCCTCGCCAGGTCCGCGATTCGCCTCATGCTGACGGCCTCGGGGCCTTCCTTTTCCAATATGCGCAGAGCAGAACGGGCAATGCGCCGTTCTGTATCGTCGCGATGACTCACCTGTACAGTGTATATCTAGTTCCTATACAGCGTATAGGGGGACCTAACGGACGGTGCTCGCTCGAACTCGCGTCGTGTCAACCGGAGGGCCTCAGCATGCTCGATCGAACCGTGACGCATGCTCGACCGTGCTACTGTCAACACTCGCTCCGCTGAATCCTTCGATACTTGCACCGAAGATTCTGACCGGGCCGAGGTAAGTGTCGCAACGATTCGGTACAGTTTTTCAGGCGTGGCTTGGTACAAAAGCGCTAACTCGTCTGAATCATAGCGCCGCCGTCTCCCGAACCCTCGGGCCCAGTGTACAATTCCCTCCGTATGTTTCGGCAGCGGGCGCCGTGGCCGATTTACGTGGTAGCAGCGTCCTATCTGGTGTCGGCGGCGGTAGTGTTGTACGTCGAGTTTCGCGGACCCCAGGATCCGGGCATCGAATTTGAATCGTTTCTTGCCCCGAGCCCTGCCACTGTCCGCGGCATTCTACCTGGCTCACCGGCAGAACGCGCGGGGATTGACGCGGGCGATCGTCTCACGTCTTTCGAGTCTCGTCCAATCGTAAGCACGCTCGACTGGATCTACGCCCTCGGGAATGCTCAGGCCGGACGCCCTCTGCGCGTGGGCATCGAACGTCGAGGCGAATCTCGCCATGTCTTCCTTACTCTGGGACAAAAGACCGGAGTGCCCCAGGACGTCACGGTTTGGGTACGAATGGCACGAGCGCTCCTCGCTTTGAGCCTCGCCATCTTGATCGCTTATAGCAGGCCGTTTGACCTACAGGCGCGCATCGGAGCCCTGCTTCTGGCGGAAGTAGGACTATTTGGTCTTTTCTTCCTGAATGCGCATATACCCGGGATGTCTGCCATTGAAAGCAACCTACCCCTGCCCCTACAGGTGCTCGTAGAGGCGCCGCTGCTATCGCCAGGCGGCGCTCTGTTGTTTGCTTTCGCCGCGATCTTTCCGCGACCTTTCTTTCGGGGTTGGAGGGCATGGGCCCTGGTATGGGTCCCGCTCCTCGCGACGATGGGCATCCGAGGCTACTACCACATCTACCTGCGGCCCGAACTTGTACGAATCCCAGGCTGGGTGAAATCGGTCGGCGCTCTCTACTTTATCGGGGCGGTCGTCGTCTTCGTGCTGAACTATAAACGCCTCGAGGATCGGAACGAGCGGCGGCGCGCGAAGGTGGTGGCCATCGGGACAGTAGCTCTGATCGTGGCTGTGCTTCCTTATGTGTTCATGCTCTCTGCGGGTGCGCCCGTAGCTGCGCTCGAATCCTTCTTCTTCTCACCCGGCGTGTTCGTGTCCCTCAATTTGCTAACCGCCGCCTTCCCCATTTCCATCGCCTACGCAGTTCTGCGTCACCGAGCCTTCGACATCGCGGTCGTCATTCGTCAAGGGCTCAAGTATGCTGTGGCTCGTCGAACGTTAGTCGCGGTTCTTCCTTTCCTCGCAGCGATTCTCGTTGGCGACCTGTTGATGCATAGTGACCAGACCCTCGGGGCGACGCTGCGCGAACGGGGGTGGATTTACGCCGGCCTTGGCGCTCTAGCGATCCTCGCGCAAAGACGTCAACGTGACTGGCTGGAAGCGCTGGACCGGAAGTTCTTTCGCGAGCGCTATGACGCGCAGCGCCTGCTGCGTGAGGTCGCCGAGCAGGTCCGGCAGGCCGCAAGTTTTGAGAAGGCGGCCCTGAGCGTCGCCGCGCAGGTCGAAAGTGCTCTGCACAACGAGTTCACCGCAGTGCTCATGCGGCGTCCTGAGGAAGCTTCATACTCCGTGGTAGCGGTAGCCCCAACCTCTGCACCGCTTCCGGCTCTGCCGGGTCACAGCAGGCTGCTGGCCTTGATCCGCCTGCTCGGCAAGCCGATGGAAATCACGCTGACGGAAATGGGGTGGTTGAAACAGTTGCCCGAGTGGGAGACAAAACTCCTGCGCGAAGCCCGCATCGAATGGCTCATCCCGATCGCCATCGTCCCCGAACGCGTTGAAGCACTGCTGGCACTCGGCTTGAAACGATCCGAAGAGCCTTACACGCGCGAAGACCAGGACCTGCTAATCGCTATTGCGGCCAGTCTGTCGCTGCTCTTGGAGCGTCCGGCGACCCTCGGGCCCGCACCGGTCGAAACATTTGAAGAATGTCCTAGGTGCGGCTCGCTATACAGTCGCGGGGCCGTCCGTTGTTCGCGCGAAGGGGCGACATTAACACCTGTGCACCTGCCCCGAATCCTGGCCGACCGCTACCGTCTCGAGCGGCGCCTCGGGGCGGGTGGCATGGGTACGGTTTATGAGGCCACCGACACCGCGCTTGAACGCCGGATCGCTGCCAAGGTCATGCGCGACGAACTCGCCGGCAGTGTCACGGCCGCCGAGCGATTCCGGCGCGAGGCCCGCGCCGCGGCCGCGTTTTCCCATCTGAATGTCGTGACCATCCACGACTTTGGAGTCGCCGCCGGAAACCGCGCGTTCCTCGTCATGGAACTGCTGGATGGTGTCGACCTCCGCACCGAGCTGAAGCAGAAACACAGGCTTCCGCCCTCACGCGTTCTGGAGGTCTTACGCGGCGTCTGCGCGGCACTCGAAGCGGCGCACGAGATCGGTCTGATGCATCGCGATATCAAGCCGGAAAACATCTTCCTGGCACGCCGCGCCGGAATCGAAATCCCCAAAGTGCTCGACTTCGGCCTCGCGAAATGGGTCTCGCTCTCCATCGCGGCAACACAAACGATGTCGGGTACCGGGGGAGGCCAATTGGTTGGAACACTACGCTACATGTCTCCCGAGCAGTTGCGCGGTGACCCTCCGGGGGCGAGCTGGGACCTCTGGGCACTTGGCGTTGTAGCTTACGAAATGCTTACCGGCGATTATCCGTTCGCAGCCGCCACTCCAGTGGCGTGGCAGATGGCCGTCGCAGCGGGCCGTTTTACGCCGCTCGCATCCTTGTCATGGCAGGAGTTCTTCAGCCGTACACTCGCTGTTGAGCAGCAGAAACGCCCGCCCGCCGCGGCAACATTTCTGTCGAGCCTCGAATCGGCCCTGACAACCTAATCGTCGTCCGGAACCGCCGATAGTGTCCCGGTCTGCTCAGTGCTCCTTGTTCACAGCAGCGAGAAGATCATCCAGCCAAATGCCGGGTAAGAAGTATCTCTTCTTCCAGCCTGCATCAACTTTGTCCAGCGCAAGAGCCTTCCCGGCACCCAGATGATAGAACACGTTCCTGTCTTTTGCCGCACGTCCCGCGTGCTTGCTGAGAAACGGCCGAGACTCGTACACCTCGCGCCAGAGAGCGTCGTACTCTGGAACATCGGCAGCAATGAATACTCCTTTGTAGGCCGATACGTACTGGCACCCGCCTTCTCCGCGAGTTTGTACTCGAAATACGCAGCGACACCCTCGTTCCATTCCTGATACTGCGAGTACCGATAGGCTTTGTCGTCCCTGCTGAGCCGAGCCAGGTGCGACCGGTAAACCCGTGCGGCATCAACTGCCGTTCCGATACTGTACTTCGCATCATCCTGGCTTGAGCTCTGGGCGGCCAGCCACACGAGATAGCCCTGCAGGTGGATCAATCGCATGGTGTCGGCATCCTGATAGGGGAAGGGAAACGTGAGATGCCACGATGGGTCGATCTTTGGACCGATGTTCAGGTCTGCTACTTTCTCGTACGAGCTATTGGCGACCTGGAACACATGCAACATCTCGTGACCCGCTGTTATGATCCAGCCTCCCGAGGTCTTCCTTAAAGCTTCCGGACTTCCCATCACGACAGCGGTAATGCCTTGAATCGGAAACGACGCCGACACATCCGGCGCAAGCGTGCGCTTTCGCGCTTGGACGGTCTTGCCGAGCAGCAAGTCCCCAGTGTCGGTAAATCCCTCTAGCGGGCGTGGAAAGCCCACGGCGTATTCATGCTGCTCGCCGACGTAAAGGAACGGGGCCTTCAGCTTCGAGGATCCAGGCCAGATCTCGTCCGCAAATGCTGACCAGACACTGTAAGCTTCCGTGATGAGTGCCTTCTCTCGTGCAGGTAGCTTTGGCGCCCCGTCAGCCGGTGCGCCGTCACCAACAAAGATCGCCGAGATCAGGAACAAACAGATAGCCGCGAACCTCCACAGACTGACGTTCGACGCGTATAGACTCACTGCTTGGTTTCCAGTGGCCGCTTCGCACCCTCGAAGAACTCTCGCTGCAGCCGGGGACCGTTCTGATCCGCCTTAATGGCCCTGATCGCGTTTGCGATGTTCGCGATCGCTGCCTTTACATCGAACTCCCCCAGTTCTTTCGTGGCCACCGCACCTTCTCCCGCGTAGTGATGCGGGTACTTCGCGTACCACCAGATTCCGGTATAGACGCCCGTCGGTAAATCCAGTCTGTTTTGATCGGCACCTGACTCGCTCGCCGCCCGATCCATGTGAACAAGATCGGGACGCGAAATCAGTGTCCGCGAAGTCTCCGATTCGCCCGCATGCGAATCCACCTTGCTCTTCATCGGCGGACGGCCCGGCGGGACCTCACCACGAAGGTATACGTAGACGACGTAGTCTTTCTGCGACGCGAGTTGCGATTGCGCAAAATAGGGCAGCAGGCTCGTGTTCCCACCATGACCGTTGACGATCAGGATCTTCTTGCACCCATTGCGCGCCATCTCGTCTGTCGTTTCCTGCAGGAGCTCGAGCTGCAATCGTGGACTGTATGCGATCGTGCCCGGCTCATGCTTCGCCTCAAAGATCTGGCCGAAATAGTATTCGGGGAAAACTACCGCGTACTCTTGCTCGGCTGCATGTAACGACGAGTAGCGCACGTTTATCAGGTCTGAGCCAAGAGGCAGATGTGGCCCATGTTTCTCGAGCACGCCGAAGGGCAATACACAAGTGCCCTGAGCCTTCTGGATCGCTTTGACGAAATCGCCTGCCGTGAGTTCTTCCCATTTCACACTTG
>DASQVJ010000461.1:0-5950 GCA_035640835.1 Bryobacteraceae bacterium | reverse complement strand
GGTGCTCGATACCCGCCAAGGCGACCCCTCGGAGTTGCTCTACTCGAGCCTCGGTTGGACATTCTTCGGGGCCGTTCCCTTCTACGCCAAGAGCACCAATGGCGAGTTGGCGGCCTCAGCTTTCTACTACAAACGATTGATTAAAATCTGAGTCCCCGAAAGTCGATCTGCTATCTTGTCAGATGTAGACATTCGAATGGTCACGCAGGGTCACCATCGGCGATTGTTGTATGTGCTCACGCTGCTCATGGGGTTCTCCGCCCTTTGTGCGGCTGCCGATGAGTTCGATAACCCGCTGCTGCCCGTTCACAACCGTTCTCATCACCAAGTCCGCAATCGTGCCTCTCGCAGTGCCAGAGTCGATCTGGATCATGCGATCGAGCACATCGACGACGAGCACAAGCAGATCGAGCCGGAGCAGCACAAGGACTCGCCCGATGTAGAGTTAGCGGCGACTCCTGAAACTCCCGAATTTGAAACCGTTCTCGTCGTTCTTCCACAAACCCGCACCACGATTCGCGAGGCGAACAGATTTGTTCGCTTCGGTAGAGCACCCCCGCAAATTCAGTAACTAAACATTCCTGGTTCTTGTGTGCTGCCGGTCATCCGGCTTGCCCTGTGTCTGTCTATGCCCAAGTTGCCATGCGGCAGACAGTCTTCCTTTACACAAATCAAGAGAGGTTAAACCATGGAGCGTCTTTTGGCGGGCGTTGCGAAATTCCGCCGCGAAGTCTTCCCGATGCAGTTCGAGTTGTTTCAAAAACTCGCAAATAAACAGCATCCTGGAGCATTATTCATCACGTGCGCTGATTCGAGAGTTGTTCCAAACCTCATTACCATGACTGACCCCGGCGACTTGTTTGTTTGCCGCACAGCGGGCAACATGGTTCCTCCTTATGGCGAGGTCCATGGAGGTGTATCGGCCACGATTGAGTACGCCGTACTCGCTTTGAACGTGCGGCATATCGTTATTCTTGGTCATTCGGATTGCGGTGCCATGAAGGGCATTTTGCACCCGGAAGCGGTTCAGAGCATGCCAACGGTCGCCTCCTGGCTGCGGCATGGGGATGTTGCCCGGCGGATCACACAGGAAGTCTATCCGGATCTGCCCGAAGAGCGAAAACTGGACGTGCTCACGCACGAGAATCTAATCGCACAACTGCAGAATCTGGAAACTCATCCCTCAGTTGCAGCGCGTATGAGACGTAAGGAACTGAGCGTGCATGCATGGATGTACTACATCGAGACCGGCAAAGTGGAAGCCTACGATCATGTCGCGAAAGGGTTCGTGGAAATCGGTGGAGAGATGTCCGAAGTGGCAGATCAAGGCATCACTGAGCCGGAGTTTTCCCTTAACTTGGCGAGGTGATTATGAAGTTACAAGGCACGTTAACTAACGACCTCCTGGCATCGGTTGTGGTGTTCCTTGTGGCGTTGCCGCTTTGTATGGGCATCGCCATCGCCTCCGGAGTCCCACCGGCATTAGGTTTGATCACGGGTATCGTTGGCGGCATTGTGGTGGGCAGTATTGCAGGTTCTCCGCTCCAGGTGAGCGGACCTGCCGCAGGCCTCGCGGTGATCGTTTTCGAACTCGTACGAGACCACGGAATCGAGACACTCGGCCTGGTCCTGATGGGCGCCGGCTTGATTCAGATTGGCGCCGGAGCCCTTCGCCTGGGCCAGTGGTTCCGAGCGATGTCACCGGCTGTAATCTACGGAATGCTAGCCGGAATCGGCGTGCTGATTTTCGCGGGCCAGTTTCACGTCATGCTCGACGACAAGCCGAAGCCGTCCGGGCTCTTGAATATCATGTCCATCCCGCAGGCGATGGTGCACATTACCGACCCTGACATGCCCCATCGGCTCGCAGCTTTGATCGGGGTACTTACGATCGCCACGCTCGTGCTGTGGAACAAGTTCCGTCCGGCGAAGCTGGGGCTGATCCCCGGAGCGCTGGTGGCCGTAATCGTCGGAATGGCGACGGCAGAGATCCTGAACCTCCCCGTCAAGTTCGTCGACGTGCCTTCGAGCCTGGTGGATGCGATGCGCTTCCCTACGCTCGCCAGCCTTAGCCGGTTCATGGACAGCAGCATCCTTGTTTCGGCACTTGCGGTCGCTTTCGTGGCATCGGCGGAAACGCTGCTTTCCGCTGCAGCCGTCGACAGGATGCATCAGGGCCCACGCACGAACTATGACCGCGAGCTTGTGGCGCAGGGCGTCGGGAACTCCATCTGTGGTTTTCTTGGGGCGCTTCCTATGACGGGCGTCATCGTGCGCAGCTCGGCTAACGTGCAGGCGGGCGCTAAGTCACGACTGTCCACCATCATGCATGGCACCTGGCTCTTGATCTTCGTGCTGGCGGCGCCGCATGTGTTGCGAATGATTCCGACCTGTGCGCTGGCAGCAATTCTCGTCTATACGGGATACAAGCTCGTTGATGTTAAGAGCTTCCTGAACCTGCGGCGCTATGGGCGGATGCCGCAGGTGATTTATCTCGCAACGGTTATCGGTATCGTAGCGTTCGACCTCCTCACGGGTGTGATCATCGGGGTCGCGCTTTCCGTTCTCAAGCTGCTCTACAAGTTGGCACACGCGCACATCCGGTTCGAGTACGACGAAAAACGGCGGCGCGGCGACTTGCATCTCGAGGGTTCGGCCACCTTCCTGGTGATGCCGAAGCTCGCTTCAATCCTCGAAACGATTCCCGGTGATTCCGACATTGCGGTGCATTTCGACAGGCTCGTATACATTGACCACGCCTGTCTCGACCTGCTGGCAAACTGGCGCAGTCAGCTCGCCGATAAGAACACGAACCTGCATTTTGAATGGAAGGAGCTGATCGCACGCAACGAACGCCTCGCTCATACGCCGATGGTCCTGGAAGAACGGCAGAGGGCGCCCGATGCAGCCTAAGTTTCGGAGGAGGGCTGAGCACACATTGTTAAAAGTGCAGCCCTCCTCCGCAGATCAACACCTCACCCGTGATGTAGTCCGAGAGGGGAGAGCAGAAGAAGAGTACCGGTCCGGCAGCTTCCTCGGGCGTTCCCAGGCGGCCCAAGGGGCATGAAGCTTTGATGTTCTCGAGCACCTTGGGCTGAACCCCGACGTTTATTTTCTGACCCTTGATGTCGACCTGCGCTGCTTCGCCTGTGAGCGGTTGGGTCAGACGTGTTTCGATCAGTCCGAACCCCACAGCGTTCACGTTCACGCTGTAGCGTCCCCACTCTTTCGCCATGGTCTTGGTTAATCCAACGACTCCTGCTTTTGCCGAGGAGTAGGCAGCCTGCCCCGCGTTGCCGTCGGTCCCTGCGATCGAGGTGATGTTGACCACCTTGCGCATTACCCGCTTCCCTTCAGCGATCTCCCGTTTGGCAGCGTCACGAATGAAGCCCGAAGCTGCCCGCAGGATCCGGAAGGGCCCGATCAAATGCACATCAAGCATGGTTTGAAACTGCTCATCCGACATCTTCTGGATTACGTTATCCCAGGTGTAGCCAGCATTATTCACAACAATGTCGATGCTTCCGAATTTTTCCAAAGCGGCGGCGGTAAAACGGTCTGCAAAATCTTTTGCAGTCACGTCACCGGGGACGGCAATGGCTCTTGAAGGTCCACCGAGGGAATCTACGGTTTGCAGCACGAGCTGCTCGTCCAGATCGTTCAGAACGAGAGCAGCACCTGCTTGAGACAACGCGGACGCGATTGCGCGTCCAATACCTCGGCCGGCTCCCGTGACCAGTGCCACTTTATCTCTTAACTCGATTGTGAACATAAATCAGTATCATAGACAGTTCCCGGATGAGCTTTGTTCGTAAATCCGCCGCGGCGGGCGACAACGTATCTTCTAGCAGTCCGTCATCCCCGAGCGGTCGAGAAGAATTTCTCCGAAGCTTGGTTCAGAACGTCGCGCGCGGCGATGAAACCAGCATGGCCGCGCTTTATGATGCGAGCAGAGACGTGGTGTACGCGGTGGCACTCCGAATTCTCGCCGATCCCGCCGACGCGGAAGAAGTGACATTCGACACGTATATTCAAGTTTGGCGATCCGCCTCCACCTTCTCCGGAGAGAGAGGTTCGGCGATGGCCTGGCTGGTGACCATGGCTCGGAGCCGCGCGCTCGATCGTGCACGCTCCATCGAGCGAAGAAAAAAGGAACAGTCTGTTGCCGACGTGCCGGAGATTGCGTCTAAAGATAGAACACCCGAGGAGCTAAGCTTGCAGTCACAAGCTCAGAAGCGTGTCGCGGCCGCCATGGGACGGCTTTCGCCGGATCAACGTCGCGCCATCGAGCTCGCGTTTTATTCTGGACTGACGCATAGCGAGTTGGCAGAGACTCTGGGCGAGCCCTTGGGAACAGTCAAAACTCGTATTCGATTAGGAATGTTGAAACTTCGGGAAGCCTTATCGGAGTTTTCGCAAACGCATACGGAATGAACACGGCGACGGATCACGAAGATTACCTGGCAACCCTCGCCCTGTACGCGTTCGATCTGCTCGAGGGCACAGAGGCCTTAGAGATGCGCCAACATCTCGACTCGGGATGTTCCATCTGCGAAGCGGAATTGATCGCGCTTCGTGAGACGGCCGCTGCCATCCCTGAAGCCGATCCTGTTAGCCCGCCGGATTCGGTGCGTGAGCGGCTGCTGCGAGAGATCTCGAAACCTTTACAGGAGCCGCTGCCGGGGATCTTCGTTGTCAAGCCGGATCGCATCGACTGGAGGCAGACTCGATTCCCGGGTGTCAGCGTCAAGCGGCTCTATGTCAATGAAGCCACGCAGTACATGACGACGTTGCTCAAGATCGAGCCCGGAGCACAATATCCGTCACACATCCACAAGGACGTGGAACAGTGTCTGGTGCTGGAAGGCACGGTGCGAATCGGCAACATCCGGATCGGCCAGGGCGATTTCGAATACGCTCTCGCCAATACGACTCACGACCCGATTACGACCGATGATGGCTGTGTGCTGTTGATCATCTCGCATCAGCACGATGAATACGTCTGAGCGCGCACCAGGCTTCGCATGACGACTAGCGCCTCATCGCACATCGCCCGATCGCAATCATAGTGAGTCACCATTCGCATCCGATACGGCCCGACTCCGTTCGCGAGTACGCCTCGTTCTTTCAGCAACTCGCCGTAGGTGCGCGAGTCGTAGCCGGTGTCGGTGATATCGAAGATCACGATGTTGGTTTGCACCGAACGGAGGTCGACCTTGAGACCCGGGATGTCTGCGATCCCTTCGGCTAACAATCGAGCGTTCGAGTGATCGTCTGCGAGCCGTTGAGACATCTTCTCCAACGCCAAAAGACCTGCTGCGGCCAGAACGCCTGCCTGTCGCATTCCGCCGCCGAGCCGCTTGCGATACAGGCGACCCCTTTCGATATCGCGAGAGCGGCCGGCAAGCATCGAACCAACCGGGGCACCGAGGCCCTTAGAGAGGCAAAACATCACCGAGTCGACCTTCTCGACCACACGTGCGACTGGAGTCCCGAGACTTACCGCTGCGTTGAAAACGCGAGCACCGTCGAGATGTACCGGCAGGCCCGCTTCGTGCGCACGATCGCAAATCTCGTCGAACTGGTCCTGCGGATACACCGTGCCACCGGCCATGTTATGTGTGTTTTCGAGCGCAATCAGGCCGGTCGGAGCCCAGTGCGGCCCCAGCGGACGTATCTCGCCATTGATGCCATTCCAATCGAGCAACCCATGCAAGGTCGAGATCGGCCGCGCAACACATCCGCAGAACCACGCCATCATAGCCAACTCATAGTTGAGTACATGAGAGCGGGCGTCGCAGATGACTTCCTGCCCATGCTCGGTGTGCATCTTCAAGGCGATGGTATTGCCCATCGTCCCGGTAGGCACAAACAAAGCCGCTTCTTTGCCGACGATCTCCGCGGCACGCTTTTCAAGCAAGTTGACGGTGGGATCCTCGCCGTAAACATC
>DASQVJ010000460.1:0-5456 GCA_035640835.1 Bryobacteraceae bacterium | reverse complement strand
AGATCCAATGCGAGCTTCTGCACCTTGTGGCAAATGGCCCAGTACAAACCCTCGGCAAGGCTGCGCTGCACGAGCGGCAGATAGCCAAGGCTGAACAGGTTCAGCGCCGCATCGAGTGCCTGCTGCGCATCGTGGAAGCTTTCGAGCAGGTTCTTGCTGCTGAGAGAACGGTAGGTTTCCTGCAGGTCGATCAGCGGCTGCTCCGCATCTTCCGGCAGGTCGATGGAAACATTCGGCTCGCCAAATGCGCTCACGCCGAGCACATTGAACACGAGCACGCTGTGATACGCAGCCACCGCACGGCCGCTCTCCGTAATGATCGTCGGATGAGGCACCTCGGCCTCATCGCAGACGTTCTGGATGTGATAGACGACGTCGTTCGCGTATTCCTGCAGCGTGTAGTTCACGCTCGACTCGAAGTCCGTCTGAGACCCGTCGTAGTCGATGCCCAAGCCACCGCCGACATCCATGTACTTGAGGCCCGCACCAGCCCTCTTGAGCTCAACATAGATGCGGATCGCCTCGCTGACGGCGCCCTTGACCTGGCGGATATTCGTGATTTGACTGCCGAGGTGGAAATGGAGCAGTTCAAGCGTGTCCGCCATGCCTGCTTCCTTCAGGCGCTCGAGCACTCGAAGTGCCTCGCTGACCGTCAGCCCAAATTTCGAGCGATACCCGCCTGAGCTCTTCCAACGCCCGGAACCACGGCTTGCGAGCTTGATACGAAGGCCGATCGTTGGCCGCACCCCGACCGCCTGGGCGTGGCGCAAGATCAGGTCGAGTTCTGTGAACTTCTCGATCACGGGCGTAATCTGACGCCCGATCTTCTTGGCTTGCATGACGAGCTCGATATACTCGTCGTCCTTGAAGCCGTTGCAGATGATCGGTGTCTGGTTGTCCGCCATCGCCATGACGGCGATCAACTCGGGTTTCGACCCAGCCTCGAGGCCGAAGTGGTAAGGCTTGCCGTACTGGAAAACTTCCTCGACGACCTGGCGCTGTTGGTTTACCTTGATCGGAAACACACAGCGGTAGTCGCCCTGGTAGTTGTGCTCGGCGATGGCATTGCGAAACGCCTCGTGGATCTCGCCGAGCCGGTGCTTGAGAATTCCGCCGAACCGCAGCAGGATGGGCGGCTGAATTCCGCGCAGGACCAGCTTGTCGACGAGTTCTTTCAGGTCAATGCACCGATGCTTTTCTTTCGAAGGGTGGACGTACAGATGGCCGTTGTCGCCAACGGAGAAATATCCCTTTCCCCAGGCCTGCACGTCATATAACTCCGCGGCGTCTGTAACCGTCCATCGCTCGGTCGGTTCCAAAATCTGCGTCGACTCGTGTACCTTAACGCTCAACTCCTGCTCGCCTCTCTGTGGTTTGGTGTACTTCGATCATCGCACGCGTGCGATGTTACCGTTGGGAAAAAGTGAAGCAGCTATTAGGATGCGTTTGCGGCGGCTTACGTTTGATGTTTCTCGCGTTTTTCTTGAGCTGCTTTGGCGCGCGCACCGCCGTTTTGGAGTGCACCTCTGACTTCGGCGAGCCGGAGGGCGCTACGCGCGAGTCCCGCACTCTCCCGCTCGGTTCAGGAGTCTACATGGCGTTCCGGACCGATACCGTCCGGACCTGGTCGTTGAGGAAGGCGTTTCTTCTGATCCACCTGTCGAGTCCCGCGGCCCCGTCCCAGCTCCGAGTCGAGACACCCGGCCGCCGTTCCACCCGTACCTACAAAGTCCAGCGTGAGGAAGGTGGCTGGCTGCGCATCGACCTCGACCGCGAATCCGCCCGCGCCGCCGTCCGTTCAGGCTTGAAGCTCCACTCCAAAAGCCCCGCTGAGATTCATACCCGGGAGTCCGTCGAGTTCTCGCCCTACCTGATTGTGGAAGAGGAACGGTAGACTTCTGAGATTTGAGGCATGAGCTCACCATTCGATCAGCTGGTAGAAGTCATTCTTTCACAAGACCCCGGAGGATGCGCCTGTTCGAGGAACGGAATGTACCTCGTATTCATAGCCCACAGCACGTGCCCGAAAGCGTATCTCAAGCCGTTCCCCACGTCGTGGATGATACACAAGTGCCGGCCGGAAACACACCAGACAGCGACCGCCTGCTCGGCGAACGCTGGTGTAGACGAGACCATTGGACCGCTGGTCGAGGAGCATTCGTGCCAACTCCTGCGATCTTGCATAACACTGAGGTATGGGCTCCGGCTGAAGATACTCGGAAAACTGGTCAGCAGGGTCCAATACGTGAAACGTCGATCGAAAATCGGCTAGCCAATCATCATAGGTTGACAGGTCTTCGTCCGGTCGGCCTCCCGGCAGTTCTGGAACGACGATCTCGGCCAATCGTCTGGCCTTGTGATAAGTGACTTCGACGATGGATGTCTCTAGTTCGGCGGCGGCATACCAAGCACCACGCGTGTGGTCGTTAAAGCGGGAGCCAGAATCATTGGTGTGGGTGAACGCCGCATTGACAATATGGGCGTTTGGGATGCCATAGACCAGTTCGAAGGTGCTGATCCCGATCAAGCCGTGCTCCTCGCCTTGTATGCGGTCGTTCGTGGAGCCGTCCAGCAACATGATGTCTGCCAGCATGGCGTCCGTATCGGCGATCTCTGCGAGTACCGTTCCCGCTTCACTGTAGCGGGAAGGGATCAGGCGGTGCGAGGCATCCCAACGAAATGGGCGACTCGGAGGCGCCCTCAACGCCCACGCCAGGTATCCAGCATGCGCCGAACTTGTATCATTCCTGGTTGCCCGTGCCGAAGCATGTAGTCGATCGGAGCCTGACCGGCAAACAAGGGGCCTCGATTGGCGAGCACGATCCATCGGTCCGCCCAAGCCTTCCCAAAGTAAATGTGCAAGGCTTTATAGATGCCGATGACGAGTGAGATTCTCATCAATGTATCTTGGTCGAGTCTCCTCCCACGCGGCTCCGTCTTCCACGCGTGGAACGTGGACGAGGCGATGCCACCCAGCAAACCGCGTGCCTGCGCTTCGCTGAGTCCCCATTTTTCCGCGATGTTCACAAAAGCTTTGATTGCGCTCGCGCTCAGACGTTCGCGCTCGGCCGGGTCGGTGAGATCAGCGGCTTGATCAAAGGAATAGCCAGCGACATTCGGTGCGGTCAGAGTAGGCACGGCATACCTCGATTCCGATATCTATTATCCTCGAAATCGAGATTATCGGTCAATGAAGTGCCCACATTGGGCAGTCGCCCCGCGCCGCGAGTGGATGTCCTGGCACGCCCACCAGCTTAACAGTGAAACGTCCCCGGACCCCTGCGGTATGCTTACCCAAAAGTGGTTTAGATGTCTCAGGACGACGTTTTTCCGGCCAGTTTTGCTGCTGCTGCAGCCACAAACGCCGGCTCCAACCCGAGCAATCCAGCCGAGCGCAACCTCGATCGGACTGCGCTCCGGATCCCTGGCTACCGCGTCGTTCGCCGGCTTGCACAGGGCGGTATGGGCGTTGTCTATGAAGCCGAACAGCTGAATCCCAGCCGCCGCGTTGCGATAAAAGTACTGCGATCGATCGATATCGGCGACGAACGGAAGCTACAACTCTTCTCGCGTGAGATCCGAGCCCTGGCGCGCCTGCGCCATCCGGGCATCGCCAGTATCTACGAATCCGGCGTTGCCGAAGACGGCTCCCCGTTCTTCTCGATGGAGCTGGTGCAGGGCTTTTCCCTCACCGATCATCGCTCGCACATCATGCGCTCCGACATGAGCCTCGAGGCGCGTCGAACTTACTTCCTCACGCTCTTCCTCGAGATCTGCTCCGCCGTCATTTACGCCCACCAGCGCGGGATCATTCATCGCGATCTCAAACCGAACAACATCCTGGTACAGGCTGAAGCGCTGAGTTCCGGCTCGTCCGGCGGGCCGGTCTCTCGCGTCAAGATTCTCGACTTCGGCCTCGCGCGGATTGCCGACGACGAGTCCGATTCGGGCGTGACCCAGACGGGCATCGTCCAAGGCACCCTCGCCTACATGAGCCCCGAGCAGGTTACTGGTCGGGTCAACGACCTCGATGTGCGGTCGGATGTCTACAGCCTCGGTCTCCTGCTGCATCAGCTCTTGACCGGCCGCCTTCCCTACGACTTCGAGTCTTTCAATGAGGCGATGGCCGCCGTCGTGATCTGCCAGTCCGGTGTTCGCAGTCTTAGCGATAGCGCTGACGACGAGCGTCCCTTCGATGCGGACCTTGAATGCATCGTTGCCAAAGCGCTCGAGAAGGAGCGGAGCCGCCGTTACCAGCAGGTGTCGGAGTTCGTGGACGACCTCGTCCGTTTCCGCAACCGTGAGCCAATCCGAGCACGTCCGCCGAGCAAGCTGTACCAGTTGCGGAAGCTGTATGACCGCTACCGTGTTGCATTCGTCGCATCCGCCGCGTTTCTGCTGCTCCTCATTACGACAATCATCTCGCTTTCCATCATGAACACTCGGTTGACTCGAGAAACCGAACGAGCCAATCGGGAAGCGCGCACAGCACGCGAAGTCGCCGCATTCATGGTCAAGCTTTTCGACGATGCGGATCCGATGAAATCCAGAGGACCGCGGCTGACCGCCCGCGAAGTGCTCGACGAAGGCGTGAATAATATTGAGCGCGATTTGGCCGATCAGCCTGAAGTACAAGCACAGCTGATGCGCTCAATGGGCAACGCATATCGAAGCCTCTCAGACTGGGACCGGTCGAAAGCCCTTCTCGAGAAGGCTCTGAAGCTGACGACCCGAACATACGGGAACGACAGCCTCGAGCACGCCAAGGCACTGACGGACCTCGGTGACTTCTATCGTGACAAGCGCGACCACAGGCAGGCCGAGCCCTTGCTGCGAAGAGCGAAGGACATCCTCGAGAAGCGCGGACAGGCTCAGACGAATCGAATGGCGGAGGTCTTGAACGACCTCGGCCTGGTGATGGACGATCGAGGCAGAGGGCCGGAAGCAGAGCGCCTTTTCAAACAAGCGCTCTCGATCCGAGAAGCATTGCTTCCCCCGGATCACGCTTCAACTCTGGTTCTGAAAAGCAATCTTGCGAGCGTACTGGCGAAAAATGGCGACCCGATCGGCGGCATCGGACTCTTCGAACAGGTGATTGCCGCCCGTCGTCGAACTCTCGGTCCTAATCACCCGAGAACCGCCTTGGCAATGGCCCGGCTCTCCAACATCCACCACGAAACCGGCGATCTCGACACAGCCGAAGCCTTGCAGCGCGCCGCGCTCGACATTCAACGGAAGGCGCTTGGCGAACGTCACCACCTCACCACCCAACTGGTCAACGATCTCGCCTCCACGTTGCAGGATCAAGGCAAGTTCGCCGAGTCTGAACAGATGTACCGTCATGCCCTGGCAATGGACATGGACGTCAACGGGCCAGAGAGCATCGAGGTCGCGACGGTGATGAACAATCTTGCCTCGCTTCTCGAGTGGGAAGGGAAGTACAAAGAGGCTCTTCC
>DASQVJ010000459.1:0-3862 GCA_035640835.1 Bryobacteraceae bacterium | reverse complement strand
GAAGTGTGCGAGTTGAGACGGTGAGAGTTTCAAGGGGCCGACATGCGTCACCTCGTTCTTTGAATCGCGCATCACTCCCCATGGCGCCGTCATCTCGAGCCGGGAGTGCACGACACCGCTCACCTGCAGCGTCCTGAAAATATCGGTTATCGGGTCCAATAAACCTGCTCACCTCTTTGTCTGGACGAGTAGACAAGAAACTTGGACTCGGGGTCAATGCTCGTCCACGACCGCGTTCATCTACTCCATCGGATGAAACACATGCGCATCCGGCGCAACGAAAAGGAGTAGTTGAATGGCAGCTAGTTCGACCACAATGGCCACTGCGGTAGAGGCTACAAATATCCCGAATGGGGCGATCGTGCTTCTGGGACGTTTTCTCTTTGCGGCGATCTTCCTCATGTCCGGACCTAACCACTTCTCGCCCCAGACAATCGCGTTTGCAGCGTCGCACGGGGTTCCACTGGCTTCGCTGGCGGTTCCGCTGTCCGGGATCATGGAGTTTGCAGGCGCCTTGAGCATCCTGCTGGGCTACCGTGCCAAACTCGGCGCGTGGCTCATTGTTGTGTTCCTGGTTCCTGTGACCCTGATGATGCACAAGTTCTGGGCGGTCAGCGACCCGATGATGGCCCAGATCGATATGGCCATGTTCCTGAAGAACATGGGTCTGCTGGGTGCTGCATTGGTTATTTCTCAACTCGGGTCCGGACCGTTAAGCCTTGACGCCCGGCGCTCGCGCTGAACAGTCCTGCAATGGGCTGCGGTGCAGAGCCGCATGTTAACCTAATAGCTCACACCGCAGCTATGATTCGTGCTTATCGCGGCGTTGTTCCGACGATTGCGGCTTCTGCCTATATTGATCCGAGTGCACAGGTGATTGGGGATGTAGTGGTCGGGGAAAACTCGAGCATCTGGCCCAATGCTACTGTGCGGGGGGACGTCAATTCCATTCGCATTGGCGAAGCGTCCAATGTGCAGGATAACTGCGTGTTGCACGTGGAGCACGATGTCTATCCGCTGACGATCGGCAACCGGGTGACCGTCGGCCACTCCGTCACGCTACATGGGTGCACCATTGAAGATGATTGCCTGATCGGGATCGGGGCGATCGTGCTCAATGGTGCGACGATTGGTGCGGGGTCCGTCATCGCGGCTGGTGCCTTGGTGCCGGAGCGTATGGAAGTGCCGCCGGGCTCGATGGTGATGGGGGTGCCGGCGCGCATCAAGCGTGAAGTCACCGAAGCAGAAAAAGAGCGATTCCGGGAGAACGCACAAAACTACGTGCGCTACCGGCAGACCTATCGGGAAGAACCAAGTTGATTCGAGCTGTTAAGGGTACACGCGACATTCTGCCTCCACAAAGTGAGGTCTGGAATGCGGTGGAACGCGTCGCGCGTCGTGTCTTCAAAGCCTATAACTATCGCGAAATTCGGACGCCGATCTTCGAAGAAACCGCATTGTTCGCGCGCGGTGTCGGTCAAGATACGGACATCGTCAGCAAAGAGATGTACACGTGGGATGACCACGGAACTTCGCTGACACTGCGGCCGGAGAATACCGCAAGCGTCATCCGTGCGTACATCGAGCACAGCCTGCACCAGTTGCCGGGTGTGCAGAAGCTCTATTACATCGGGCCGATGTTTCGACGGGAGCGGCCGCAGAAAGGACGCTATCGACAGTTCTTTCAAATCGGCGCTGAGGCCATCGGATCTGATTCGCCGGCGGTGGATGCTGAGGTCATCGAGATGGTGGTCGAAATCCTGCAGGAAGCCGGATTGCGGGACTTTCAACTGCTGATCAACTCGGTGGGGGATGCGAATTGCCGGCCGGCATATGTGAACATGCTGCGCGAACGGCTGAGAGATGTCGCGCCGATGATGTGTAGCGACTGCCAGCGCCGGGCGGAGACGAATCCGCTACGTGTGCTCGATTGCAAGGTTCCCCAAGACCAGCCGATCATTGACGCTCTACCGTCGATTCTTGATTTCCTGGATGCCCCCTGCCGGGCGCACTTTGAGGCAGTGAAGCGATACCTCGATGATCGGGGCATTGCTTATGAAGTGAAACCGCGACTGGTGCGCGGGCTCGACTACTACATGCGCACGACGTTTGAGATTGTGCATGGGGCGCTCGGTGCGCAGAACTCGGTATTGGGCGGCGGGCGCTACGACGGATTGGCGGAGTCGTTGGGATCGAAGGTGGCGGCGCCGGGAATTGGGTTTTCGATCGGTGAGGACCGGCTGGTGATGAGTGTCGAAGACCATCAGGTTGGCGGCGCCGGGCCCGACGTGTTGATAGCGCCGCTAGGTGAACAGGCGTTCCGGCATGCGTCCTCGGTGGCTCGGGAGATTCGGAGAGGCGGGGGCTCCGTTGAGCTGCTGCCTGAGGGGAAACTGAAGAAGGGTCTCGAGCTGGCGAATAAGCTGGGCGCGCGCTACACGCTGATTTTGGGCGACGACGAGATCGCGCAGGGTCGCTATGCATTGCGGAACATGGCGAGCGGCGAGCAGGTGAGTGTCGATCGGGAAGAGTTGATCAAGCAAATTACATGGAACAGACCGTAAGACTCGATTTTCTGGGAGAGCTGCGAAGGACGCATAGTTGCGGATCATTGCGCGCGGAGGATGCGGGCAAGCACGTGGTCCTGATGGGTTGGGTGCACCGGCGGCGCGATTTGGGCAAGGTGATCTTCATTCACCTGCGGGATCGAGAGGGCGTGACGCAGATTGTCTTCGACGAAGGCGTGAATGCCGATGTCCACGAGCATGCAGAGGAGCTGCGCTCGGAGTACGTGATCGGCATTGAGGGCCGTGTGAAGCTGCGCAGTCCGGAGACGATCAATCCGAATATCCCGACAGGTGAAGTGGAAGTTGCGGCGGATCGGGTGTGGATCTTCAACGACTCGCGCACACCTCCATTTCCGATGGAAGACCACGTCGACGTCGGTGAAGACACACGGCTGAAGTATCGCTATGTGGATTTGCGGCGGCCGCGAATGCAGCGGAACATCATACTGCGATCGAAGGTGGCCTGGAAGGTACGCGAGGTGCTCGACCAGCAAGGGTTCCTCGAGATCGAGACGCCGTTCCTGACGCGATCGACTCCGGAGGGTGCTCGCGATTTTCTGGTGCCGAGCCGTGTACAGCCGGGACTCTTCTATGCGCTGCCGCAATCGCCGCAGATTTTTAAGCAGCTCCTGATGGTGTCGGGGTACGACAAGTACTTCCAGATCGTGCGCTGTTTTCGCGATGAAGATTTGCGTGCGGACCGCCAGTACGAATTTACGCAGATCGATCTCGAGATGTCCTTTCCGCAGCCCGAGCAGGTGTTCGAGACGATTGAACCAGTGGTGAAGGAAGCAGCTCGGGTAGCGGGCTTTGAGGTGGAGACGCCGTTCCCGAAGATGACCTATCACGAGGCGATGCACTCGTATGGGAGCGATAAGCCGGACATGCGGATCCCGCCGTTCTACGAGGTGCAGGATCTGTTCCCGGAGGGGTTGACGACACCGAGCATGCCGTTGGTGGCGATCGTGATCCCGAAAACGGGGGCGCCGAGCCGCAAGGATCGCGATGAGTTGAAGGCGTTTGGGCAGGAGCGCGGGCTGAGGGTTTTCGATGATCCGAAGAGGCTCGAGCGTGATTACCCGGAGGCGATGGCCAAGGTTCGCGAGCGCACAGGAGCGGGTGAAGAAGATTTGCTGCTGGTTTGCGGCTGGGCTGGGGAGCCGAAGGGGAAGCGTCCGGAAGAGACGGTGCTGATGGCGTGTGGTCAGCTTCGGCTGCAGGCGGCGCAGAAGTACGCGGACCGGCACAAGCTGTTCGACGGGCAGACTTTCAAGTTTCTGTGGGTCGTTGATTTC
>DASQVJ010000458.1:0-8421 GCA_035640835.1 Bryobacteraceae bacterium | reverse complement strand
GGAGGGCTATCAATTCAAGAAAAGCAGTTCCTAGACCGCGTTTCCTCTTTTGAGAAGGGGGCTTGGATGCTGGGCGTAGGTAGAAGAGAAGCTCCAGGCATCGACGCAGTTGACCTCACAAACGCAGTAGGCGTTAGCTTGAAGACAGCAGCAAGTGTCAATGCTCTAGGACGCAATGTTGAAGAGGGGCTGGAGCAGGTTTCGGATGCAGGTTACTACAATGTCCAGATCTATGTGAATGCTTCGACAATCTCCGCCCGAGCAGCATCTGGGCTAACCAAGGTGCAACGAGTTCTTGGTTCAAGGATCACAAAGGTTGTTGTGTTTGCTCGCGACGGCATCGTTACTTACTCCCCGACGCCCGAGCAGACGAGGCGCGCGGAATCGGAGCGCCGAGAAGCAGAGTTGCGTCGCGCGGGGCATTGCAGCGCTGAGCAGTCACGCTGCGAGTAGCATGAGTGTCGGGTTATCTTTAAACGTGGCTGCCGTCGGCCCCGGGGTGGTCCATGTCAATAGATCTCGCAACAAGAATCGATGGACCCGTTGATTTGCATGTTCTCTTGCCGGAGGTGGCGCAAGTGCTGCAAGAGATTCTTCAATCCTGCACCAAACCTGTGCTAACTCTTAACGTTCTCGAGAAGGGCCGGATAATTCCAGCCGAGACGGGCGATCTTACCGATCGCCGGTCTCCGTATTTCCTAGTCTCAATCGAGGGACGGTACGAAACGGTTGGCGTGACCTCGGACGGGGAATTCGCCAATGTCGCGATGGCTGCCCAGCGAACGAAGCTAGAATACGCGCTTGGTGCGGCAGTCGCAATCCGGTTGGCTCAGCGGTTTGGTGGTGCCATCGAAGACGCGTGGAGGTTTTTCAACCCCTCGCACGAAGTATCCGCACAGGACTTGCTGGACCGTTTGAAGACCGGATCGCGGTTTGGACCCGCGGATGATCTGGAGTTCCTTGCTGAGCAACTTCCGTTTGCTCAGGAAGTAATTGATGATATTCAATAGCGCTGTGAACGATAGCATCAGATCCTGATCGAACCTCGCCTATTTCGTCGGGCCCCGAGAGCGTCGGATGTAAAGTCAGGTGGATTTGACCGCTCCTCCACGACCTCCGGCGATAGGTGCTCGAAGTGCGACCTAAAATGTTAACTAACGAGCACTAAAGTTTGCTCGTTCCCACTCATCCCAACTTTCGTCCGCTCGAAGGATACCATCCTGCTCCAGCTCCCCTCGACGGGGTCGCTGAAGGTGAACGGGTTTGACACGCAGTTGTTCAGCGTGTCGTCCTTTGCTCCGCATGGGGCCTGGACGGGTGTCAGCTACAAGAACGGGACGACGGAGAATACGGTGTTTACGGCTCGCCTGCATCCTGATGCGATCAACTACACGCAAGGCGGGACCACGCTGCTCGGGCTCACGATGCACTACTGTGATTTCTCCGGGCGATCGAATTGCAGTAATATCAACGGAAACTTGATCCGGCAGGAGATTACGGCGCAGGGCTTGCCGACGGCATACCACGACTTTGGCTATGACAACCCTCGAGCAGCGATTGGATCGTGCAGCAGTTATGCGAGACCTTCCGCTGTCTTGTCTGTACCGCTACGTCCTGTTCGATCGCGATGCTAACTTCGGCAGTGAGGTGGTGGCGTTCCTCAAGGCGAGCGATATCGACCCGCTGCGAACGAGTATGCGGAGCCCGTCGCTAAACGGAATTGCCGAACGCTGGGTCGGCAGCGCGCGCCGCGAGATGCTCGACCACGTCATTCCATAAATGAGAGCCACCTCCGACGGCCTGGGCGTGCGTATCTGGCCTATTATCACGAGGACCGCCCGCAAATTGGACTGGCGACGACGCCGGCTGGTCGGTCGATTGAACGCAGGTCGAGCTGAGTGAGCCGGATTCAATGTCAATCTCGGGTCGGCGGACTCCATCATCGCTACGGCTGGGCAGCAGCCTGACCGCAGACTTCCGCAACCCTGCCTTAAGATTCCCGGCATCGCTCCGACTTGCCGCCTGTTGAGGTGACCCCACCATTTCCGTTCGATCGCGTGTTCCACTACCTCGGTCGAGCAACGGTGCGAGTACGACGGCGCGAGTTCTAATCTTGACGACCCACAGCACAACTACTCGATGGCACCGGCCCTAGAAGACGAGTCGGAATCCAAGCTGGAGCAGGCGCTGGTCAAGAGCGGCTGTCCATGCTTGAGACGGGTCGCGCAGGACCATGCCTGCTGGCGTAGCCAGAGCGGTGCTGTTGAGCCCAACTACATTGGTCCGGTTCAGGACAGTGGTTGATTCGGCGATGAATTCCAGCCGGAGCGATTCATGAGGCCAAAAATCGCGCACATAACGCACATTCAGTTCAGCCGTACGCGGGGCTCGCAGTGTGTTCCGGCCGACGAGGATCGGACGTTGAAGACTCGCTGGGATAGACGAATCGCCGTTCAGGACCTGATTGCTCCCAACATTGAAAACATCGCCGCTCTGCACCGTGGCCATTATCGCGAACACGTTCCCGTTCGCCAGTGCGCGAACGAGGCGGCTCCCCGACGAGATTGTTGGGACGTACAGGAGATTACCATTGAACGCGTGACGTCGATCCGTGAGCGAGTTTCGCCGATCTGACGGTGCGGAGAGGAGATTAATGACACCTGTCGAAAAGAATTTCCAGCAGCTAAAGAATTCGTAGGTGCGGGATTTGACGCGCTCAGCTCGATTGTCGGGCCAGAGCAACTTCCACAGGTTTTTGGGTGTGAATGGAACGAGGAGCGCTCGGCACGATCGCTGCCGTATCGATTACCAACTTAGCTCTGTCGAATCCTGGGACGTACTTTACCAGCGCCAACTGCCGCGTCTTTCACGCGTAGAGAGGCTCCCCTCTCAGCGGATCTCGAGAACGATTTTGCCGAGCACATGCCCCTGCTCGATCCGTTCATGAGCCTGCGATGCGTGCCCCAGCGGATACGTTCCTGCGATCGGCACCTGCAACTTCGCTTCCTCTACTGCCCTCGTCAGATGCTCGAATTGGCGAACGCCGGGCACAGCATCGTAAGGCGTGATCCGGATGCCCGGACGCTTCTTCGGCTCCGGCTCCACACCATTGGGATAGGCGACCCGGCCTTCGCTTTTCACACTCATCACGAGTTGATCCAGAACTTCACCACCCGCCAATCCCAGCACTGCATCCAATCCGTCAGGCGCGAACTTCTCGAGGGCCTCTGTAAAATCGTCGTCCTCTCGATCGATCGCGACATCCGCTCCCAGGCGACGCACCAGGTCGACGCCATCTGTCCCTGATGCCGTGCCCAGCACCCGAGCGCCGCGCATTTTCGCAAACTGGACGGCAAGCGTTCCCACGCCTCCGGAAGCGCCTACGATCGCCACGGACTCGCCGGGCTTGATCTCCAACGCATCGTCGATCCCCTGTATGGCCGTCAAACCCGTAGCCGGTATCGCGCCCGCTTCGCGCATGGTGAGCCCTTTCGGGGTCGGCGCCACCTTCTCCGCCGCCACCGCCACGAACTCGGCGTAATACCCGCCTTTCGGATTCAGAAAGCTGGAAGAGTAGACGGCTTCGCCCACTTCGAATCCGCGGACGCGCGGTCCCAGCGCGCCCACATAACCGGAACCGTCCGTCCCGAGAACCAGCGGGAAGCTCGGTGGTCCAAACGGATACCACCCGGCTCGCATTTCTGCGTCCCAACTGCCGACTCCCGCCGTGTCGAGCGCAATCAGCACCTCGCCCTCATCGAGCGGAGGTACCGGCAGTTCATGGAGGGTCAGCACCTCCGGCCCACCAAACCGGTCGATCGCAGCCGCTTGCATGATTCTCGCGACTTCAATTGTGGCACTCTTCTGTTCTCTCTCGCGCTTCTTCGTGTCGATGCTCATGGTTAAAGCCCTTTCTCAGTTCCGAATCGATTACGATCAGGGTGCGCTAACCGCCAGCGCTTGGTCCCATGACATCCTGCTCGCGGAACGGATATCGAGCAGGTGTGTGCTGCAGCGTTACCCAGTGATCGGTCGTAAACGCCGCCACTGCCCAGATGCCGCCGAAGCGCCCGAGGCCCGAGTTTTTCTCGCCACCGAACGGATTGTTCGGGAGATCGTTCACGGGCTGATCGTTTACGTGCGACATGCCGGCTTCCAGGCGCACCGCGAACCGAGCCCCTCGCTCAAGATCTCGAGTAAACACCGCACTGGAGAGTCCGTACTCCGTATCGTTCGCGATCCGCAGCGCGTCCTCTTCGTTCTTCGCGCGGAGGATCGGCGCCACCGGACCAAACAGCTCATCGCGCGCGAGCGGATGATGATTGCGGACATCGCGGAAAACGTGTGGTGGAAGTACGAGGCCGTTCGGCTCCCCACCGGCCAACTGCGGGAACCCCGCGCATCGAGCTTCCTCGATGTGCTCTCGCAAGTGATCCAGTTGCCTCTGGTTGATGATGGGGCCTACCATCGTGTCGGGCTGGTTGGGATCGCCGTACTTCAAACTGCGCACGCGCTCAGCGAACCGCTCAACGAAGCTTTCATAGACGGGCTCATCGACGATTACGCGGTTGATCGACATGCAAATCTGGCCCTGATGGAGGAACCTGCCGAAAACCGCCGCCTCCACAGCCTGCTCGAGATCAGCGTCGCCCAGCACGACAAACGGCGTGTTCCCGCCCAATTCGAGCTCGACGCGCTTGATGATCGGCGCGTCCACCGCCAGCCGCGCGACGTGCCGTCCCACGGCCGTCGAGCCCGTAAAGGAAATAACCCGGGGAATCGCGTGCAGCACGAACGCATCGCCAATCTCTTCGCCCGACCCGATCACCACGCTCAACACGGCCGGCGGCAGCCCGGCTTCTTCGAACATCTTGGCCAGGAGCAGCCCGCCCGTCACCGGCGTCTCGCTTGATGGCTTCACCACCACCGAATTACCCACCGCAAGAGCGGGTCCCAGCGATCGGGCTGTCAGATGAAGGGGCCAATTCCAAGGACTGATCACTCCAACCACGCCCACCGGTTGTCGATACACTCGACACTCCTTACCCGGTACGTCGCCGGGCAGCACGCTCCCCTCCACAAGGTACGGCATCGACGCAGCTTCCAGCATGATGGCGTGCGCGGATTCCCATTCCAGCCGTGCCTTGATCCTCGTGCTACCGGACTCCCGAACGAGCAACTGGACAATCTCGTCCCGGCGCGCTTCCATGATTTCAACCACGCCGCGGATGACGCCCGCGCGTTGTCCCGGCAGCAACGCGGCCCACGCCGGCTGAGCCTGCCTCGCACTCTCGTAGGCCTCATCGAGATCCTGGCGGTCTGCTGCGGCAATCTCGACGAGTGTCTCTCCAGTGTAGGGATCCGTGTCCTTTACTTTGTGGCCCGATCTGCCGGTTCGCCAAGCTCCGCGAATGAACTGTTTCTCCCAACGGTCGTGCATCCACGACAAACTTGGGGTTGTGTGGGCCAGTGTTGCCATGTGCTCCCTCGCCGAATTGCTGCAGCAGATTGCATACCGGAGTGCCTATGAATAAGAAACCGGCGTTCCGGTTCACGGATATCGTCTAGTTATGGACACCGGGCGTCAACGTACCGACGCAAAATCACGGGCCGCAAGGCCGACTTTGAATAGCCTCAAGATCACGAGCGCTGGCATTCCGTGTGCACCGGTGATCGGCATGGACAATATTGAAGGAATCAGAGTCGCCATCCTGGTAGAAGACGGATTCGAACAGGTCGAATTGGTTGAACCGCGCAAAGCCCTCGACCAGGCCGGTGCGAAAACGTCTATCGTTTCCCCCAAGTCCCCACGGGTCAAGGGATGGAATTTCACCAACTGGGGCGACGAAGTCTCGGTTGACGTGCCGCTTGACCGCGCCCATCCCGACAGCTTCGACGCTCTGCATCTGCCGGGCGGCGTTATGAATCCCGACTCCTTGCGTATGCAGCCGAAAGCCGTCGAGTTCGTGAAGGCATTCTTCGATGCCAAAAAGCCCGTCGCGGTGATCTGCCACGGACCCTGGACGATCATTGAAGCCGGTGCAGCGCGTGGCCGCAGGATCGCGTCCTGGCCGTCGTTGAAGACCGACCTTCGAAACGCGGGTGCAGAGTGGGTCGACGAGGAAGCCGTGGTTGACGGCAACCTGGTTTCGAGCCGCAAACCCGACGATATCCCGGCATTCAACCGTGCCATGATCGGGCTGTTCGCCCGAATGTGTGCGGCGATGCGGACCGCCTGATCTGGCCGCATACCGCAGCCCGCTCGCCCCGCATCTTTAATTCGCTCACCAAGGATCCCGGCCGGCCGCCTCGGCGTGTCCGGCCAGCATCGTGAAAAAGAAACGGCTTCCTTCTCCTGGCGCGCTCTCAACCCAAATGCGGCCACCGTGAAGCTCTACGATCCTCTTCGTGATCGCCAGGCCAAGTCCCGCGCCGTCCCGTACACCGGTCATGGGCGCGCCGACTTGATGGAATTCCTCAAATATCGCGGCATGCTCTTCCTTGGGTATCCCAATGCCTGTGTCGCTGACCAGGAACCGCACGTCCTGTTCGCCCGCATCGGACGAAATACGTACCTGGCCTGCCGGCGGAGTGAACTTCACCGCGTTGCTCACAAGATTGTAGAAGACCTGCTCGAAACGCGTGCGATCTGCATAGACGAGAAGTGTCGAAGGGACTTTATTGCGCACGTCGATTTGTTTTGCTTCCGCGAGCGCTCTGGTCACAGAGAGGACCTGGGTGATTGCCTCCGCAGCAGGGAACTCCTCATACCGTAGTTCAACCCGCCCCGCTTCGATCCGCGACAGATCGAGAATTTCATTGACGAGGGCAATCAGATGGTGTGCGCCTTTCTTTACATGCCGGACATAGTCGCTGTAGACTTCTCCGAGCGGACCTTCGCTCTCTTCACCCAGCAGATCCGTGAACCCGGCAATCGAGTTCAGAGGCGTTCGCAACTCGTGACTGATACGGGTGAGAAACTCGCTTTTCATGCGGCTGACTCTGGCCAGTTCCTGATTGCGCTCGGCAAGCTGTCTGTTGGCCTCCGCCAATTGGGCAGTGCGTTCCTTGATCCTTTGTTCCAACTCCCGATTTAGCCGCTGGCGCTCTTCCTCGGCGTGCTTGCGTTCCGTCACATCGACGTTCGTACCGATGACCTCCACAACTTCTCCGTTCGCGTCAAACACAGGATGGCCTAAGCCATGGATGTGTCTGAGGGTTCCGTCGGGAAGCACAATTCTGTACTCCACGGAGTATTCAGTCCCCTCGCGAGTTGCCTGCTGGACGTGTTTGAACACCCTCTCGCGGTCCTCTGGGTGCACCCGTTGGAGCAGCTTCTCCCTTTCTGGAGTGCCCCCCTGCGGATCGAAGCCCCAAATCCGGTAGTTCTCCTCTGACCAGTAACCAGCCGTCCTCGCGTCGACCTTGACGGCCCAGGAGCCCGTGTGAGTAAATTTTTGACTTTCAGCCAGATAAGCTTCACTTCGCACTAGAGCTTGCTCGGCCCGCTTCCGATCTTCAATGTCCGTCAGGACTCCGTACCATTTGAGGATGCTTCCGGTTTCGTCCCGCAGAGGCACAGCGCGGACGAGAAACCAGCGATATTCCCCGTCCGCTGCTCGCCGAAAACGTGCCTCGTCCTCGAAGGGCTCGCCAGTCTTGCTGGAAACGCACCATTTGTCCATGTGTCGTCCCAGGTCTTCGGGGTGGACTACGCGTTGCCAGCCAACTCCTGCCGTATCCTCCGCCGACAAGCCTGTGAATTCGCGCCAACCCCGGCTTACGAATGCATTGGACGGACCCGGTAAGGCGATGAACACCATCGCTGGGACGTTTTCGACCAGATCGCGGAGCTCCCTCTCACTCCGCCGGGCAGCTTCCTCGGCCTGCTTCTGCTCCGTAATGTCCTCGCACACAATCAGCAGGACGGCCCGCGTCTTCAGCAACACAGCCTTGGCGGTCTCACGGACCCAAAGCATCGTTCCGTCTTTACGGATCTTTCGGGCTTCCCATCGCATGGTTCGCTCAGGCTGCTCGAAACAGTCCTGCGCGTGCTTTCGAACGCGTCCGCGATCAGCCTCGACGAAGACATCCAGCACGGATCGACCAAGCAGTTCCCCCACGCTGTAACCCAGTTGGTCCGCTCCGAAGGGATTCACCGTGACGATTTTGCCCGCAGCGTCCACGATGAAGTACATCGTGGGATTGCTCTCAAGCGCCGCTCTCCATTGCTCCTCAACATCTTCGAGAGCTTCCTGAGCCAATTTTCGGTCGGTGAGATGGTTCTTATTCACCGGGATTTCCATAGACCCCAACAAGATTGAGGATGTGGCGAGGAATGCCCTGGATTCGGCGTTCGCTCACGAGGCCGAATATCCAGAATCGGCGCCCGCCCTCCCACTCCCGTTTATAGACCAACCA
>DASQVJ010000457.1:0-7082 GCA_035640835.1 Bryobacteraceae bacterium | reverse complement strand
ATAGATGACCGGGATGCGGTAATTCATCCGGATCAAAGCGAGGTGGAGTGTCAACCCGTCCATTCCCGGCATGCGGATGTCGAGCAAAATACAATCGGTTTCGTCCAGTCCGCCGGATTCGAGAAAAGCCTCCGCGGACTGATAGGCTCTGCACCTGTAACCGACCGAGCGTACAAGACTGCTGATTGACTGACACACAGCAGCATCATCGTCCACCACTGCAATACGTGCGGGTTCGGAGCGATGGGAACCCATACGATGAGAACATTATCACGGAGTGCGGCGCGCAATCATAATACTTTCGTATAGTCCTGCATTTAGTCGGATTAACTTGTTTTCAACTACCGGGTTCAATTTTGCCTCTCAGTGACTGTCCTAACCTCTCGGCCATACGAACCAGGTCAGCGAGTGAATCCGCGTTCATCTTTTCCATCACTCGAGCACGGTGCAGTTTGATCGTGATCTCGCTGGTGCCTAACTGACCGGCGATCTGCTTGTTCAGCATGCCTTGCACGACGTACTGCATCACCTCGCGTTCACGCGGCGTGAGCTTGTTCAAACGGGCGCGCAGACTCAGTAGCTCCGCGCTGTCCAGACGAGCAGCGCGATCGCGCTCGAGCGCATTCTGGACGGCATTCAGCAACTCCTCATTTCGAAACGGCTTCGTGAGGAATTCGACAGCTCCAGCTTTCAGTGCCTGAACCGCCATGGGCACGTCAGCATAGCCGGTCAGGAAGATAATCGGAATCTCGATCTCACGGTCTGCTAATTCGCGCTGAAGATCGAGGCCGCTTAGCCCCGGTAGTCGAACGTCCAGCACCAGGCAGGCCGGTACATCGCTTCGCCGGGATTCGAGGAACTCGCGCGATGACGGAAATGCTTTCACGGTCAACCCGGCGGACCTGAGGAGACTTGACAGCCCATCGCGTATACCTGGGTCATCATCGACGATGTATACAACCGCTGCCTCTTCTTGCATTTTCGGATTCATTTGTGGGGAGGTGAACCGCCCACGCCGAGCTCTGGGTCAGTGCGACCCGGACCTGGAGTGGGTATCGGATTACGATCGAAACGCTGATCGAGAGTCAATCGCCATGCCCGGCGTTCGCAGGAAGTCCGCGACCACATCGAGGGGCGCTACGTACGTCACGTCCGAAGTCGCACGACGTGGGACGGTTTGACGGTGCCCCGGTGGGGCGTCCGCAATTGACGTGGGCGTCCCGCCCGCGGTGTTCGACTGCGGTGACTTTTCAGAGTTCTTGAGCCCCGAGCTCGTTATAGGCAATGAGAACCAGAACGTCGCACCACGATCGTCATTCGGCACGCACCATAGCTTGCCGCCGTGCGCCTCTATGATAGAGCGGCTGATCGCCAGTCCCATGCCCATCCCTCCCGGCTTGTTGGTGAAAAATGGTTTAAAAATGTCTTCCGCCGATCGAGGCTCAACGCCAGAACCCGAGTCTCTGACTCCGACCAGAATCGTACCTGGACCGTCATTTGCTGTAGATACGAGCAACTGCCGCTCTCCTTCCGGCCGGACGAGCATCGCTTCCATCGCGTTTACGACCAGGTTGAGTATCACCTGCTGCAACTGGACTGAATCGCCCTGGGCTTCGTGAAGCGCTTTTGCAAGCTCACAGCGCAGGGAAACACCGTCCCTAAGAACTCGATGGCGGATCAACGCCAAAACTTCGTGGATCAATTTATTGATCTGCACCGGTGCGATACCCGGCTGGCTCTTCCTCATGAACGCGCTGGTCTTGGCGACGATTTGGCAGGCTCGATTCGCTTCGTTGATGATGCGGGAGACCGCGTCACGCGCTTCGTCGAGATTCGGCTCCTTGCCTGCGAGCCAGCGTAGACACGCGCTCCCGTTGGCGATGATTGCTGTGAGCGGCTGGTTCACTTCGTGCGCGATCGATGCCGTGAGCTCTCCCATCGTCGTCACTCGTGCCATATGTGCCAATTGGGACTGGGCTATCTCCAGCCTTTCTTCGACGCTTCTGCGCGCGGTGATGTCCAGAACCGTTCCTATGAACTCAAGATCACCTGAATCGTTGATGACCGGCCTTCCGATGCAATGGACCTGTTTCGCGGGTCCGTCAGGGACGGCGAGGCGGACTTCGAATTGGTAGGCTTCTCTTTCCCGGATTGCAGCCTCGATAACTCGGTCAACGAGCGCCCGGTCATCCGGGTGTATGCGGTCCATGGTTGCCGCGACTGACGGCGCCGGCTTCTCGGGGTCGAAGCCGAGAATTCGGAATGTTTCGTGTGAAAAGATCAGTTCCCCCGAGCCGACATTCCACCCCCAGGTGCCTGTGTGGCTGAGTCTCTGTCCATCGGCGAGCTGAGCCTCGCTCCGCTGTAGCCGTTCCTCGGCGCGTTTTAACACACGCGTTTCCTGCAGACCGAGGACGGCCTGGTTGGCTGCAACCCGCAAAATGATCATCTCCAGATCGGTTGGGAAGTCAGAGCGCCCGGATGCGGCGATCATCATACCCAGTTCGTCCTCGAGACCCAGACGGAATGGAACAACGTTGACCGTTCCTGGCCCTAGCGGATTTTTTACGGAAACGAGATTAGAGGGGGAAGGATGTTCCAGGAATGCTTTGCACACTTGGTTCAGTTCGGTCCGATCTGCTGATGCTGCGCTCGAGGGAAAGCGGCTCGCTTCCACGGGCGATCCATCCAGCAACTGGTCAACTCGCGCGCACGCAAATTCAAGGTTCAACAGACGTACCAAGGCGTCGAGGACAGTCCTGATAATCTCCACCGCACTGGATCCGCTCCAGGCAGCTGGAAGCGTCTGTACGCTGATTAGCCCGTTGATACAATCCTGCAGCCGTCTGATTTCACTCGGCGGGAACAGAGGCGCCCCAGTCATATCAGTTTGGCTCGCTTGGTTGGACGTTTGCCGATCCCCTTTAGGCACTTGCGGGCCGAAATAAAGGAGGAACTCTCTTGGACAATGCTTTGCTGGACGGCGGGATTCATGCAATCCTTCTTCGACAACGACCTGTTTGTCTCATCCGTCCGCTCGCGGTCAGTACTCCTCCCGACGTGGTTTGCCTGGGTTCAACAAGCGCGTCGGAGCCAGTGTTAATGGAGCGGATCATAACAAATGAGGCCTTAGCTACGAACCTCGAAAAAGTACGAGGTCCTCATGACTAACCTAAAAGTAACCGCCGCGGCCATGCGCCTCAATTCTCAGACCATGTGATGCTTCATTGCATACTGGATCAACTCGGCAATGGTGTGCAATCCGAGCAGGTCCATCGCTTGATAACGGTGGAACTCCACCGTTCGCGGCGAGATTCGTAGTGCTTCTCCGATTTGATTTGTGCTGCAACCCATGGCAGTTAACCGGATGACTTCGCGCTGACGCCTGGTGGGTGTTGGCGGCTTTGACGGGGGGCCACCGCCACTGAGACGTGCAGCGATTGCGGCGCTGCTGATTGCCGGAGACAAGTAGGTCCCATCGCGTAGCGCCTCTTTAATCGCTGAAAGGATTTCGGTTCCGGCGGAGCTTTTCAGGACGTAGGCCGATCCTCCGGCGGCCAGAGCCTCCGACACATACACGACGTCCGGGTGCATGCTCACAAAAACGACTTTGGCGTGCTTGTCCGTAAGACGGATCTGACGGACGGCCTCGATACCGTTCAGTAGCGGCATGGAGATATCTACGACGATTACATCCGGCTTGAGTCTTGCGGCTTCGGCTACTAGCGACGGCCCGTCGGCCGCGACTCCTACAACCTGAAAGTCAGCCTTCAGGACTCGGCGCAAGCCTTCGATCACGATGTCATGATCATCCGCTAACAGAACTGTGATTGGCTTTGTCATTAAGCCGATCCGAGGGGGACACTTACCGTCACCCGTGTGCCTTGTCCAGGTCGTGACCAGATGGAGAGCGTCCCGTTCACAAGCCGGACTCGCTCCTCCATGCTGACAAGTCCAAGGCCTCCTCGCGCCTTGAAATTATCGGCATCGAAGCCGTCGCCAGTGTCCCTAACCTCCAGCGTGATCTCGCCTGGTTCACCGGTCAGAACCACGTAAACCGCGGTTGCTTCGGCGTGCTTGGCGATGTTCCGCAGACACTCCTGGGCCACCCGGTATAGGCATAGTGAAACATCTTCGCGGAGCCGTTGTGGGACATTGTGGGCCTCGAAACGCGTGGCGATGGCGTGCTGCTCCGAGAAGGCGATGCTCTCATTCTCCAGCGCCGCTGCCAGTCCGAGATCGTCCAGAATGGCTGGGTGAAGCTGACGTGAAATTCGATGTATGTCCTTCGCCAGAGAGCCGACCTGTCCCATAAAGTCCTTGAGCCGGCTGCGGACGTCCTTTACAGATATTCGGGCGGTGTGTACGAGTCTTCCTATCTCTATGCCCAAGGCCGCCAATCTCTGGCTAAACACGTCGTGAAGCTCCCGTGCGAGGTATTTGCTCTCCGTCTCCTGAACTTCAATCAGCCTCGCTGTCAGGGCCTGTAACTCCTGCTGGTAGCGTAATAACGCCTTCTCATTCTGCTTCCGTTCGATCATCTCGGAAGCATGAACGGCATAGAGGTCGGTCAACCGAAGCTGGTGATCCGATGGCCGGTGCGGTTTCCGAAAATGGGTGGACATCATACCGAGCGGTTCGCCGCTACGGCCGAATAACGGTGTCGATTGCACGGCGCGATAACCACTGGAGGCCGCAATGCCCCAGTGCGGAGCATATTGCGGGTCCGCCTGAACATCTTCTATGATGACTCGTTCGCGCCGCTCGAGCGCCCGCGAGCATGCGGAACCTGTACGGTCACCGCCCGAGAAGTGGTCGAGAAACTCCTGCTGAAACCCACGCTGTACCACGATCTCCAGGGTATTCGTATTGGAGTTGTACAACTGCACATTTCCAAAATCCGCCTCCTGGATGGACATGATCGCGTTCAGAACCTCTTCCAGCAGCGGCTCGAGGTCTGTGCCTCCCAGCAGCCGCGTGCTGAACCCGTGGAGCCTCGTCATTGCTGCAAGCTCAGCTGCAAGTGCATCCTTCAATATCATCGCTTCGGCGGATGCGAGCTTGCGCTGTTCGATCTCCTGTGTCAGTCGTTCGTTGACATCAAGAACTTCCGCAGTCCTTTCCCTGAATCGTCTGTCGATGTCCTGGTGCGAGCGCGCCAGTGCCTCGTCCGCTTGCTTTCGCGCCGTGATGTCCTGCAGCAGAGCGAAGAAATATTCGACCGATCCGTCCGCACGACGAGCACACTTCACCGCTATCGTTGAGTAAATCACCCGTCCGTCTTTACGGATGAAACGCTTGTCTATTGAATAGCCGTCAAGCTGCCCGGCTATTACACTTTCGAAGTTAGCGAGATCCAGCGCCAAATCGTCCGGGTGCGTTATCGCTGTCCACGACGTTCGCAGTAACTCGCTTCGCTCATATCCCCAAATGCGGCAGAGTTCGTCGTTGACCTCGATAAAGCCTTTCTCGGGCGAAGTGATCGCCATCCCCACCGAGCCCAGGTCGAAGTAGCGGCGGAAGCATGCCTCATCAATCACGGTCTTCGCTGCCAAAAAACGGCATCATAATAACGCTCGAGATCGGCCGACGAAACCCATAACAGCTAAGCCAGGTGAAGTGTCTCTCCGCTGTGGCGAACCGGCAACGAAGGTAACGGTGCCCCGTGCTCCTCTGTGATGCAGTGCCTTGCTGTGGACTGCCGCGGATGAAAAATGAATACCTCCAAATCGCCTATACAAAGGTATGATGGCCTGCCTAACCGAATTGCCCTACTGTTGTCACATGAACGGCGGACCTCATACAACTGCTTCCAAGTTGTTACTCCGTGGGCATGCCAACGCCGCAACCGTCAGTGCAGAGCAGAACCGGAGTGAAAGGCAGACGGTGCGCCTAATCGGAATTGTCGATGACGACGAGGCCGTACGAGAGGCGATCAGCAGTCTCCTACGGTCCGCCGGCCTTGCAACGCTACAATTCGCTTCTGCCGAGGCGTTCCTTTCCTCGGCTCGCATGAATGATGTGGAGTGTCTCATCCTCGATGTTCGAATGTCTGGGTTGAGTGGGATCGATCTCCAGGAGAGACTCAACCAAATGCATTCCCGCATTCCGATCATCTTCGCAACAGCGCACCCCGACGATGAAATCCGTCGCACTGCGCTCACGCAGGGAGCCTCAGCTTTTTTCGTCAAGCCCGTCACTGACGCATTACTTCTCCCCGCGATTCGCGATTCGCTTGCATTGTCCTCAACGAATTCACCACATCCAGTTTCGTAGGGCCAGCTGAGTGAGCTCGTACCACCGTATTTCTGTAGACAAAACGAAAAGGAAGGTATATGTCTGGAAACGCGTATCCGCTTGATGACCAACAAAAGCCTCCAGCCAACGGTGCTGCATCCCCCGCGCTGATCGGTGAACGGGCCTCGAATGGTCGACCAGAACAATCATGCGATCACGAACTGATTGGCAGCAGCCCGGCGTTCCAGCACGTCCTGAAACAGGTGAAGATCGTTGCGGGCACGGACGCGACAGTGCTCATCCGGGGCGAAAGCGGCTCCGGTAAAGAACTCGTGGCCAGGATGATCCACAGTCAAGGTGCGCGGCGTGATCACCCGTTTGTCGGAGTGAACTGCGCTGCCATCCCGCTCGGCCTGCTGGAGAGCGAACTGTTCGGCCATGAGCGCGGGGCTTTCACTGGCGCGATAACGCAACGTGTGGGACGATTCGAAGCAGCCGATCGCGGCACTCTGTTCCTCGACGAAATTGGCGACATCCCGCCAGAGTTGCAGCCGAAGCTGCTCCGTGTGCTGCAGGACCAGAAGTTCGAGCGCCTGGGCAGCACGCGCACTATGCGAACGAACGTTCGCGTCATCGCAGCGACCCACCGTAACCTCGAGCAGATGATCGACGGGGGAGCGTTTAGAATCGATCTGTATTACCGGCTGAATGTCTTTCCGATCTCCGTGCCGCCTCTCCGTGATCGAAAGGCTGACATTCCGCCGCTCGTGTGGCATTTTGTCCAAAAGTATTCGGAGCAGTTGGGCAGGCGCATAGACACAGTCTCGCCAGATGTAATGCGCACG
>DASQVJ010000456.1:0-5888 GCA_035640835.1 Bryobacteraceae bacterium | reverse complement strand
TTGTGCCCGTGCGGAAGGCCCATATTTTGGAAGCACGGCGGGCCCGAAACAAGCGGCACTCGTCCACCTCCTGAACGGCGAGATCGATACGATCGACCCGGCAAAATCTATCGGCTCCTACGAGTTCTACGTCATGCCAGCGTTATTCGAGGGTCTGACGCAATATCATCCTGAACTGCCCAGACCTATGGCTGGTCTCGCCACGCATTATGAGACAAATGCGGATTTCACGAAGTTCCGGTTCTATCTGCGCGGCCACCCCGCTCCCCGAGGCGTGCGGCTACCGAGTTGCGCGGACCTTTCGGACAAGTTCCTGCAAGGCCGCACACCTTCACCAGACTCGGCACGGGCCTACTGGAGCGATGGAGTCCCAATCACGGCACATGATTTCGTCTATTCCTGGCGCCGGTTCGCCGATCCGGGAACTGCCGCACCTCAGAGCGATCAGTACTTCCTCGTAAAGAACGCCAGGGACGTTTTCACTGGAAAGCGTCCGCCGTCCGACTTGGGTGTTCACGCGCCAGACGAATTCACGTTTGTCGTGGACCTGCAATCGAGTGCAACGTTTTTCCTGGAGGTCATTACAAGCTACCTGTTCTCAGCGGTCCCAAAGCACCTGGTTGAAGCTGCTCGAAACCGCAACGCGGAAGCTACGTGGACGGAGCCTTCTCAAATCGTCACCAGCGGACCGTTCGTACTGCGCGACTACCGCCGTTATGAACGACTCGTGCTGGTTCCGAACACGCGCTACTACGATGCACATTTGGTTGGGCTGAAGGAATTGGTTTTTCTCCCCGTCATCGACGGTACGACCGTGATGAATCTCTATAAGGCGGGTGACATCATGCTTACCCCGGGCCTTAGCCTGTCACCACTGTTTACTCCAGTTCTCAGCCGCAAGAAAGATTATCATGCGGGTCCGGGATTTGGAACACTTTTTGTACACATCAGTACGCGAAGAACGCCTTTTGACAATGTTCTTCTGCGTTATGCCCTGAATATGGCGACAGAAAAGAAGGTTTTAACGGACTTCCTGGGCCCTGGCTTCGTTCCAGCCACGTCGTTCGTCGCACCAATCCCGGAATATCCACAGCCAGAGAGCCTCTCCGTAGAGGTTGATGGGCGTATTTATGATGTGCTCGCGTTTGATGTGGAGGGAGCAAGATCGCTTTTGGCCAAGGCTGGATTTACGGGAGGCATACGCGACGGGCGCAGGCTTGAGGTGCCATTCCACTTTCCCATGCTGCCGGAAGCTCGACCACGAGCTGAAATACTGCAGCAACAGTGGCTTCAACATCTGAACATCTCTGCAAAACTGATTCCGCGGGAATTTAACGTCCACTGGCGGATGGTTCTTGAACGCGATTACACGGGTGTCGCAGATTTTGCTGTCTTGCCACTCTATCTGGATCCGAACGGTTTCCTTGAGAAGTTCTCAGGCGGACCAGATAACAACCCATCGGGCTGGACTGATCCGGGTTATATCTCCAATCTTGAGGCGGCAAATACGACTCTGAGCCGAACTGGCCGCATGGAACGGCTCGCTGCATGTGAACGAACATTACTCAAAGCGATGCCTTTTCTGCCCTTCTATCACGCTGCCTGGAGCTACCTCTGCAAGCCGTTTGTTCGAGGGCTGGCAAGCCACCTTTTTGATATTCGGGCGTTCAAATACGTCTGGATCGACAAGAACTGGAGGCCGCAATGAGTCCTGCCGTTTCCAAAGTTGAAGAGTATCCCGTCGAAAGCGCGAGCCTGTGGTTCGATGCGTGGAGGCGCTTTCGCCGCAATCGCGCGGCGCTCGCCTCGGCGATTTTGGTAGTAGCGGTCATCCTGGTATCCCTCCTTGGGCCGTGGCTCGTGTATCTATACAACGGCTTCGAGTATGACACCCTCGGGCTCGATAACCGGCTCGCGAATCCGTCGCTGAAGCACCTGCTCGGAACGGATACTCTTGGCCGCGATCTACTCGCCCGCGTGCTCTACGGCAGCCGCATCAGTCTTATGGTCGGGCTCGTCTCAACGCTGATTTCTCTGTTGATCGGAGTCGCCTATGGCGCGATGGCCGGCTATGTTGGCGGCCGTTTCGATGAACTTCTGATGCGCGCCGTCGATGTGCTCTACTCTTTGCCCGACATCCTGCTAATCGTGATCCTGATGGCGTTGTTCGAGCGCAGCCTGCTGTTGCTGTTCATAGCTCTCGGCGCTACTTCGTGGCTCACCATGGCGCGGATTGTTCGTGGGCAGGTCTTGAGCCTTAAGCATGAGCAGTTTGTCGAAGCCGCAAGGTGCATCGGCATTTCGAATTTCGGCATCGTCGTGCGTCATATTCTGCCGAACACGGTCGGCCCTATTATCGTTTACGCAACACTTACGATTCCGTCGGTAATTCTCGGCGAGGCTTTCCTCAGTTTCCTTGGTCTGGGGGTGCCACCGCCCGCGTCGTCCTTGGGCGTGCTCGCCGAGGAAGGCGCCGAGGCAATCTCGGTCCATCCGATTCTGCTGATTGCTCCGGGCACGCTCATGGCCGTCATCCTCATGTCCCTGAACTTTCTTGGTGACGGCCTCCGCGATGCGCTGGATCCCCGAATGAGGAGGACGTTGTGACCAGCATCCGGAACGGGACTCTGCTTTCGGTCCGGAACCTTCAGGTGTCATTCCCGACCGGCGGTGAGCCCGCTCATGTGGTTCATGGCGTCACGTTCGATCTTCGGGAAGGTGAGACGCTCGGCATTGTGGGCGAGTCAGGCTCCGGCAAGTCCATGACGAGTCTCGCGCTGCTCGGGCTGATTCCGCATCCGGGCTCGGTCACTGAAGGTGAGGTCCTCTTTCAAGACCGCGACCTGCGGAAGCTCGACGAACGCGAATTGAGGGGCATACGAGGCTCTCGGCTTGCGATGGTTTTCCAGGATCCCATGACGTCCCTGAATCCGTTTCTGCCGGTCTGGGTTCAGATTGCCGAGGTGGCACAAGTGCATTTGGGGTACAGCCGTGGCAAAGCGCGTGAACATGCGGTGCGGATGTTGGAGCGCGTCGGCATACCAGACGCCCGCGCAAGAGCGAGCCAATATCCCCACCAATTTTCGGGCGGGATGCGCCAGCGCGTGATGATCGCGATGGCGCTCGCGTGTGAACCCAGGTTGATCATTGCGGACGAACCCACTACTGCGCTTGACGTGACAGTTCAGGCTCAGATTCTGGAATTACTCCGGAAGTTGAAAGTCGAGAGCGGCTCTGCAATTATCCTGATCACGCACGATCTCGGCATTGTTGCGGAAAACGCGGATCACGTTCTGGTGATGTACGCCGGCCGCGTGATGGAATCGGGCCCGGCCGGTGAATTGTTCGCCAATCCTCAGAACCCGTACACGCGGGCGCTGCTGCGCTGCATTCCGGATCCCGCCGGCCGCGATGGCGAGCTGTATCAAATCTCGGGGCAGCCGCCCCATCCCTCGTCGCTACCGCCGAGGCAGTGTCCCTTTGCGGCGCGCTGCCCCGACGTAGTAGACCGCTGCCGCGAGGAGTTTCCGCCGTACCACAAGGTCGGCCGCGATCACTGGTCTTTGTGCTGGGTGAGGTGAGATGTGAGCGATCCGCTGCTTTCTGTTCGCAATCTGGCGGTTCACTTTCGATTGCAGGGTCACCGTAGTCTCTACGCGGTGGACGGTGTGTCCTTCGACATCCCCGAAGGAGAGACGCTTGGTCTTGTAGGCGAATCCGGATGCGGCAAGACCACGCTGGGGCGTGCCATTCTTCGCGTTGAGACGCCCACATCCGGAGAGGTGAGGTACCGAAACCAGCCACTTTCGGATGATATGCGCCCCTTCCGCCGACACATGCAAATGATCTTTCAAGACCCTTACGCGAGCCTCAACCCTCGCATGCGCGTGGGTTCAATCATAGCCGAGCCGATCCGCGCTCTCGGGCTCCGCCAGAATGGCGATTCCCGCCGACGAGTCGAGCAACTGATGGACCTGGTCGGTTTACATCCTCGCTTCGCCACGCGATATCCGCACGAGTTTTCGGGAGGCCAGCGGCAGAGAATCGGAATCGCGCGGGTGCTTGCGGCCCAACCGGATTTCGTGATCGCCGACGAGCCCATTTCGGCGTTGGACGTATCCATTCAAGCGCAGATTCTCAACTTACTCGAGCGCTTGCAGCGCGAGCTGAAGCTGACATTGCTGTTCATTTCACATGACCTGAGGGCAGTCCGGCACATCTCGGATCGGATTTGCGTCATGTACCTCGGCAAGCTTGTGGAGATTGCCCCGGCCGCCGAACTTTACGCGCGGCCACTAATGCCTTACACAAAAGCGCTGATCTCGGCCGTGCCAGTAATCGGCCCGGAGCGCTCGCACCGCCGCATGGTTCTGACGGGCGATGTTCCTTCACCAGTTGATCCTCCCTCGGGATGCCGGTTTCGAACCCGGTGCCCCTATGCGATCGAGGAGTGCTCACAGGTGGTGCCGGTATTACGGGAAATCAGACCCGAACATTGGGCAGCATGTATTCGCATCGGTCCTGACGAGCCCGACATAGACGCTGTCCTGTAGACGGGCATCAGCGTGCCTTAGGCTTACAGTAGTGGTGCAGGATCTGTAGCACCTGGGTTTCCGTCACGCAGCGAGCACGTTGGCCCGGATGTCGAGAGCTGAGACCCCGAAGCTGTAGGGAACACCGTACTGACCTTTCTTCAGCTTGTGGATGAGTTCGATTCCGGCGATCACAATCCGGGCATTCCGGAACGACTTGAAGCCCAGCATCGCTCATACGCGGAACTTCACTCGGCGGTGTCCTGCTCCATTATATTGTTCAGATACTTGCAGCAGCGGATCCTGACCGGATCGTCCTAGCGGAAGTTGAACCCGTTCCGCATGCCCATACGGCGCAGAGCACAGTGGCTCGGTTCGAAACCATCCCGCCTGATGCTGCGCGCTTCGCCGTGGCGTTTCGCAGCTTGGCGGAAGACGTCCGCGCCGCCGTCTGATCGCGGGTTCGGCTGAGATACGACGCCACCGTACGCCCGCGCTCATCCACTCCCGGTAGAGGAACATCCATCCACCCTTCACCCTTATATATGTCTCGTCAGCGCGCCACGACCGACCACGGCCAACTCGAACGGAGCCCAGCGGCGAATGAAGTCGCCGGTGTACCGCATCACCCACCGAAAGATCGTGGACGGTGCCACGGATACGCCCATCTCTGCCGCCGCCAGATCCCGGTAGCTCAGCCGAAGCGCAGGTACCAACGTACACACAGGATGATCACGGCATCAGGAAACCAGCGCTTCCTGAACAGTGGATTCCGCCCCGAGTCTTGTTTCCGCATCCCGTCATTGTCGATTACCCCAAAAACGCAGGTGCCACAGAACCGACAGCCACAACGACTGCGCTACACGAAGACGGCCGTTCCTGGAGACGTCCTCTCCTATTAGCTTAGTTTGTCACCGCGTACCGCGACAACGGACCATGAAACTGGGCGCAACAATCCGTTAAGTAACACACACATCCACGCCAGTTTCAGGAGAGCTAGGAGATCACTATTACCTTCCCCTGGACGCATGTATCTTTTGCACCAATAACGTCGGGTTATCGGGAACTATGCACCCCTCGAGCGAATCGTCTGTGAGACGCTGTCCGCTACTGCTTCCGGTCGGTGCCAGGCGTCTGACCGAGAATCTTGGACGCGATCTCTTCAACGGCTCGATTCGCGTACGCCGCAGAGGCGCCCATCTTCTTCTGCAAGGTTCTTGCCGCCTCAGTTGTTGGCTGCGCTGAACGAGCTGGTTTCAGAGAGCGCTTTCGTTCTTCCTCGACTGCTTTGCGGAGCCTTACTTTGCCTTGGTCTGTAGTGTCGCCGGATGGAGTGCCTGGAGCGGCTGTGATCGC
>DASQVJ010000455.1:0-9249 GCA_035640835.1 Bryobacteraceae bacterium | reverse complement strand
GCCGCCGATAATCCGTCCGCCGGGACCGCGTACGATGGTGCCGGGCCTGAAGACCTGCCCGTTCTGGAATTGGGTCGGCTGATTGTTCGCATCGAGGATGAAGCCCGGACGATAGAGGCGGCTCAGATCGCCACGCAGCAGGTCCGGATGCACCAGATCGACGAACGTCTGCGTGCTCGCCGGACGGCTGGCCCGCGTCCCTTCGTAGTTGACAAAGAAGAACAGCTTCTTGTTATCGCCGCTGCTGATCTTAGGCAGAATGATCGGTCCGCCGACGTTCGCTCCGAACTGGTTGAAGCGCAGTTTCTGCGTGGTTCCGGTTGTGTCGAACGGACGGCGCGCGTCGAAAGCATTGTTGCGAACGAATTCGTAAAGCGTGCCGTGGAAATCCTTCGAGCCGCTCTTGGTGTTGATCGAGATCATCACGCCGGGGTTGCGACCGTACTCTGCGTTGAACGTGGACGTCTGGACGCGGAACTCCCCGACCGCATCGAGGCTGATCTGTGTGTACTGGCCGTCATTCGCGCCGACGTCGGTGTTGATGGATCCGTCGAGGAACACGTTGTTCATGCTGCCTCGCAGGCCGTTCACGTTGAACTGGTCGGTGTTGTTGAAAGCGAGCCGGAAGTCGCTGTTGTAGCTGGTGACCACGCCGGGCAGGGTCCTCATCAGCGAAGTGAAGTCGCGGCCATTCAAAGGCAGTTGCGTTACCTGGCGCGATGTGATGGTAAAACCGCGCAGCGAACTGTCAGTTTCAACCAGTGGCACCTCTGCCTCGATGGTGACAGAGTCGGTTGTTTGCCCAACCTGCAGGTTGAGGCTACCGAGAGCCATAATCTGGTTCTGGTCGAGCACCAGATCGGTGTGCTCGAGCTTTTTGAACCCCGAGGCTTCGACAGACACCGTGTAGCGTCCGGGCAGGAGAGGCCGAAGCGTAAAACTTCCGTCCGTGCTGCTGAGGGTTTCGCGCGCTATCACCTGCTTTTCCTGATCTAGCGCGGTGACTTTTGCGTTCGGAACGCTGGCGCCTGCGGCATCGAGAACGACACCCTGAATGGCTCCATTCTGTGCGAACGCCAGCACACCACTGAACACGAGCAGCAATGCGGCACTTCGGACACTGGTCATAATGTGGACAGACTTCCCCCTGTAAGCATCGTTGAAAAATACTAGTGTCCCGGCAGAATGTCAAGCCATCAGGCGAATGGAAAGGCAGTTGTATCGGCAACGCGGCGGCGCCATGTAACGGGTACCGACTTCCCAGCGATCCCATCGAGCGGCTGGTCGATTATGCTCGGCAAGAGGGTGAGTGCCGAGCCGCAAATGAGATCCGACCGTCATTGCAGTTCGGCCTCGGTCTTGCGGAAACTTTAGTGAGGGCAAGATCCTTATCGAGTCCCAATAAGAATGCTGATGGTCATCTGTACCGCTTGCGCACTATTAGCTCTGGCACAGCAACATGTGCCGTCTGCTCCTCAGCTTGCTCTGTTTTCAGTGGATGCGCTTTACCGGCAAGGGACCGCGCTGTTCCAAAGCGGTAAGTATGCCGAAGCAGCGGAACTGTTTGAGCAGGCCTCACGCGCGGCACCCTCGGATGCACGAGTCTGGAAGGCGCTCGGTGCCTCTCGTGCAGCCATGGGGGATTATCAACGGGCCGATGAGCCCTTTCAGCAAGCATGCAAACTTGATCCTGCCCTCGAGGACGCCTGCTACTTCTACGGTCGAAATCTTTATGCGTTGAACCGGTTCGAGCCAGCGCTAGAGGTGCTGCGGAACATCCTTCCTCGGGATCGCGCGCCTTGGCGTGTGTATCTCGGTATTGCGCAGGCATCCGAAGCCTTAGGGCGGGCGAAACAGGCCGAGTCAGCGTTTCAACAAGCGCAGCGGCTTTACGAATTGCTTCCCGCGAACGAGCGAGGGCGTCCTGACTTCGACCCGCGCCTGCACTACGCGGTGTTCCTCTTCCGGCAGGGCCGTCTCAACGATGCGCTGCCAATGGCGCAAGTGGTAACAACGGCCTGGCCCGGTTTCGGACGAGGTCATTTTGAAGTGGGACGCATTCTTCACCACCAAGGTCAACTCGCACCGGCGGCCGAAGAACTCGAAAAGGCGGTCAAGGGCGGGGCAGGGCCGCCTGCGCATCTCCTTCTCGGCCGTGTGTACCTGCGGCTCGGCCGTGCGGCGGAAGGTGAGCATCATCTGAAGCTTGGGGCCGAGGCTCGCTGATGTCGACGACGGTATTGACCTTCGGCACCTTCATATGCTGAACGACACCCGACGGCCATCGTATCTCGACGGCGTCGAGCTGAGCCGCCGAGCCAAGCCCGAAGTGAACCGGCGTGTGGCTCGAGCTCGCATATCCGACCGCACTGGTCATGTGGTTCCACTGTGTACCTGCACTTGTCACGACGCGGATCTTCGCCCCAATTCCATCGCGGTTACTCGCGTGCCCGTGCAGCCGGAACGCGATCCAGTTGCGCGAGGGCGACATATTCCGCAGGAGGACCGGAGCTTCACCGAGCCGGGTGAGGACAGCGTCCACAGCTCCATCTCCGTCGATATCGCCGAATGCCGCGCCCCGATGCAGGCCGGATGGTCCTGCCAGCATTGGCCGAAATTGCCCCGTGCCCGCGTTCAGCAGAACAATGCTGCGCTGGCGGGAGGACAGGCTGCTGAAGACCTCCGCGTTATCCTGAACATCTCCGTTGGCCGCGAACAGGTCCTTCAAGCCGTCGTTGTCCAGATCGATCACCCCATTGCTCCAGCCGCTGAAAGCGAGCGTGCTCGAGCCGATGCGGTTCGGATAGGTTGCATCGATGAACTGGCCGGTTCCAAGGTTCAGATACAAAGGAAATGTTTCGTTCGCGAGGGCCGTGACGAATACGTCTTCGCGACCATCGTTGTCCACGTCGCGAAAGTCGGCTCCCATTGAAGACAATGCTCGTCCGTCGTCATTGAATCCCACGCCGGCCTGCAAGCCGACCTCGGTAAACTTACCTCCATCGTTTCGGAACAGGAAGTTCGGAACAGTGTCATTCGCGACAAAGATGTCGGGATCGCCATCGGCGTCATAATCGGCGAATGCAACTCCCATTCCTTTACCGGCGTGCCTCGCTATACCCGAAGCGGCGGAAACATCTGTGAAGGTCCCGTCGCCGTTGTTGTGAAAGAGTGTGTTGGGCAATCCCTGGTAGTTTTTCGGATGACAGTAGGTTCGATATTTTCGATGAACGGAATCGCCGCAAAAAGGCTCTGCTGCTGGTTCCCATTTGACGTAGTTCACAACAAACAGATCTAACCGCCCATCGTTGTCATAGTCGAACCAGCCGGCACCGATGGGCCACTGCTGCCGGTTCTGCACGCGTGCAGGCTGCGTTACGTCCTCGAAAGTGCCGTTCCCGCGGTTTCGGTAGAGGATGCTGGACGGCATTCCAGCAACAAACAGGTCGGTGTGGCCGTCGTTGTCATAGTCCGCAGCCGCCACCCCGAAGTAGAAACCAGTCCCGGGAACACCCGCTTTGTCGGTCACGTCTTCGAAGCGCCAGCCACCTTGATTCCGATACAACCGGTTTTGCCAGGACGCGTCGGGCTTCCTGAGCTGCGGCTGGATCGCGCCGTTCGTGAAGTACAAGTCGAGCCGTCCATCCCCGTCATAGTCGAATATCGCTATGCCGCCGGCCATGGTCTCGATCTGATGCTTCTCGGGGGTAGCACCGTTGCGGAGAATCATCGTAATCCCGGATCCTGCGCTTCGGTCTTCGAACACGTCGCGCTGCGCTAAATATGCTGCAGCGAGCACCAGCAGAGCGGCCGTGAATGAAAGTGTTCGCATAGCCTCACGGCGTCGTTAGGACATCCGCTACACGAATGGCTCACGCTTCATCGGGCACGATGGTAAGCGCTAAGTGCACCGCTTCAAAGCTACCAGAGCACCTTGAACGCAAGCTGCACCTGGCGAGGATAGCCGTTGCCAATCCAGGCCAGATGCGGGAACAGCGTGCCAAAGGTGGGGTCATCCGGATTTGTCTGGAAATTCGAATCACGTCCGAAGAAGTAGTAATTGGTCACGTTGAACGCTTCGATCCGGAATTGAGTGCGTATCCGCTCCGTGATGTTTGTTGTCTTCGCGAATGACGCGTCGACGTTAAAGAACGGCTGCTTGCGAATCTGTCCGGAGCGCATTGGAGTCAGCCGGCCACTCGCGGCGTTGTTATTGGCAGTACTTGCGCCAGGTATGCCCTGGCCAACCGTGTAGTCGGCGACTCGCAGCCAAGCGTAGTTCGCACGGTCGGTACCGCAACCTCGCGAGAGGCTGAATTGAGTCGGCTCAACACGGCCATCGTTGAACTGCCGCAGCACGCAGGGATTCCAGCCGCGGACCTGGTGTTGACTCCAGTCAACCTTGCCCGTCCAGTCCCCACCCGGCGTTCGTGGATCCTTCAACAGGATGACGTTCGGGGGCAGGTTGTTTGGCTCGCCCGACGCAAACTGCGTGAAAGTGCTGAATTGCCAGCCGCCGACGAGCTTATTCAAGAAGCCTCCGGAACTGCCCGCAAACCTCTTACCCCGACCGAAGGGGAGTTCGTACACGGTCGAGAACTTAAAGAAGTGGGGCCGGTCACTGAAGTAGAGGCCCTGCTGCGGGATGTTTCTGAAGGGGTCCATATAGCCGAAACGTTCCACCATCTTGCTCAGCGTGTAATTGGCCAGCAATGTAAGTCCGCGGCTGAACCTGAGGTTGTAGTTGACCTGGAGCGAGTTGTACCAGATCTTTGATTCCCCGCGTCCGAATTCACGCAGCGGACCATTGAATTGCGGATAGGGGCGATTCAACTGGAACCTTGAGAGGCTTTGCGCCGTGCCCAGGCTCGTACCGGCGAATGCCGGGATATTGCGGAACGGGTTCGGAACTAATTCGTTGCAGAAGTTCGGATTGCCACCCTGATTTACATCGCACTGCCGGAGAAAATCCGCAGACGGGATGTTAAAGTCGCGCTCTGAGTTCGCGCCGACAGTGCGGCTCCCGACGTACGAGACGTCGATCGTGCTGCTCGGAGACAACTGCCGTTGAATACCAAACGAGAACGAATGGAATCTCGGGATTCTCATGTTCGGATTGAACCAGTCGAAATTCTGTCCGACGAATGTGTTGTAACCGCTCGAGGCACCCGCCGGGACATTCACTCCACTGGGGTATGGGTCGCTGAGAAGGTTCGGAAGCAGCGTACGACCTTCATCCAACGTGTTGACGAGCGGTGTGTTGCTGGAGAAACCCGTGGTGCGTATCCAATCGTTATTTGGGTTCATGTAGTACAACCCGTACCCGCCGCGCAGGACCGTTTTATCGGTGATCTGGTATGCAGCGCCGACCCGCGGCTGGAAGTTGTTCCAGTCCATTTTCCCGACAGTGGACGGGTTCCCGTTCACACCTGCGAATTCAAGACCCCCGCGGAGGTTGCGAAGTTGTGGGTACATGGCGAGCATGTCCGCCGGGATCTGCTGGGCGATTGGGCTGGCAGCTTCCGCATTGAAGCCGCGATTCAGCCGGTTGTACTTCTCGGTTGGGTACTGGTTGATATCCCACCGCAACCCGAGATTCAGGGTCAGTCTACGGGAGATCTTCCAATCGTCCTGGAAATACGGAGCGATGTACCACTGACGGAAGAACGGATAGACCGGGTAGTTTGACGAGCCGGAGACGCCGCCGAGCAGAAACGATGCAAAGGAATCACCCGAGTTCGGTTCTGCCTGGTTCCAGAGCCGTTGCGTGAAGTTCGGGCGGGCATCAAACCGAATGATGTGGCCGGTGTTCTGCTGGATGAACTGGTTGCGACGAACGTCAATACCCATTTTCATCGTGTGCGAGCCGGCGATTTTAGTCAGGTTGCCCGCAAGGTTGTAGCTGTTCGTGATGTTAATGTCCCGGGCGCGACCGAGCTGGGTGTACTGCCTGGCGCTATCTTCGGTTGAAGTAGGGTCATTATAGAACTCCCACCGGCCGAACATTACAGGGCTCGGAAGCTGGCTGAGGAGCGACTGCGGCAGGCCCAGCGACGCGATGTTAAAGTCCATGTTGTCCCGGCCAAAGCCCTTTTCGATGAACCGATTGTTCGAGGCGCGGACGTTCACGATCATGGTTGGAGACAGTGTGCTGACCCAATCGAGGACATAAGCGTCGTTTATGCGTTGGAACGGCTGTTGTCCGGACATACCCGGACCCGAGCAGATAGCGTTGTCGCATCGGTCCTCCGTCCGGTCATTGGAGGCGTGCCGGAAGAATGCACGATGATTGTCCCCGAAGTTCCAGTCGAACTTCAGGGTCAAGTTATAGAAATCGTCGGTCGCGGCATAGTTAGGGATGATGAGGTTGGAGGTCGAATACCGCACACCGGCCGTCTGCCTGTTCGGCAGCGGCATGTATTTTACGACTTCACGCGCGACGGGGCTAATCCGGTTCTGCGGGATGATGTTGCCCGGGAACGGCTGCCGAATCGGATTTCCCTGCTTATCGAAGCCCGTCGGATTCGGATCATATATGGTGATGGGTTCGCCGCTCGCGGTGCGCAGTTTGCTGAAGTCCCCATTCCGCATTTCTGGTTCGGGAAACGAAGTATTCAGGAATTGCGGCCACTCCTCGTAGTACCCCTCGTATTGCCCCATGTAAAAGAGGCGGACTTTCGCATCTTTTCGCAGCAGCTTTGGGATCAGGATCGGGCCGTCCAATTGGAATCCGTACTGATCAAGACGATGAGCCGGACGGTCTACCCCGATCGCGTTGTTCTGGTATGTGTTCGCGTCCAGCCATCGGCGGCGCAGATACTCGTACGCGGTGCCGTGATGCTCGTTGGTGCCGCTCTTGAGGACAACGTTGAACACGCCGCCACCCGTTTTGCCGTACTGTGAGTCGTACGAATTCTGCTGGACACTGAACTCCTGCACAGAGTCGACCGGCGGCACATAGGCGATGTTATTGCTGCCCATCTGCGCATTGTTCGGTGCGCCGTCCAGCAGAAATTCGTTATTGGACTGGCGCCCGCCGTTTACGGACCACTCGGCGATCGCGCCATTGTCGAACGGCCGCTGCCAGATCGCAGCGCCGCGAAAGTTTACACCCGACATCATCGAGCCAAGCATAAACGGGTTTCGTGAGTTTAGAGGCAACTCTGACACTTGCGTGGTAGTGACCACGCCGATTCGGCTAGCTGTCTGCGTCTCCAGGGCAGCCGCCTCGGCCGTGACGTTGATCGCGTCTGTAACCTGACCGAGCTCGAGATTGACATCCAGGCCAACGGTGCGCCCAACCTCCAGCGTCATGTTCTCGCGAACATACTGCTTGAAGCCTTGAGCGATTACCGTGACTTTGTACTGGCCGGGACGGAGAAATGGGATGGAATACGAACCGGATGAATCGCTGCCAGCGGTGGTCGCTTCATTGGTTGCAACGTTCACCGCTTCGATTTTGGCGTTCGGAACAGCCGCGCCCGTGGCGTCGTAGACGTGGCCGGATATGGTAGCTCTGAATTCTTGCGCGCACAAAAGCGCTGGCAAGACAATAGTGGCTGCGCCCAGAAACAGCTTGGTTTTCATTTGAAGCCCCCTCAAACGACTATCGAAGGCCACCCTACGCGCTCGGCGCAAAGGTGCTTTTGACTGGGCGTACTATAATCCCGCCGGCAACGGTGTGCAAGGTCGAAAGCTCGGCCATGCCCCGAGTGACGGTGAGCATCTCGGTTCCACTAACGTTCACGTCGCCCCTCCGCAAGTGCATGTGAACAGCGTTTCGAATCCGATGTCACAAGCTGGATCGCTCTCAAGTTGAAGTGAGGGGCCCGAACACGAGAAGTCGGGAGATATTACAAGATCGCCTACATCACGCACAATCGTTTACTTACAGGCACGCGCTGCGACTAAGTAGCTTTTGGGTAAGGCCCACGTGGTCAGCAGGATTGGGCGGCGTTACTTCTCTAATCCGCGGGTGCATCAAGATGGCAGCGCAGTTGCGGGGAACTGAGGAAAAGGAGAAGTCGATGAACGTTACAGCATATGTGTTAACAGTTGCAGCCTCGGCCCTGCTGGCCGGGTCCGTTTGGGCTCAGTATCCATCTCAGAACCCACCGAGTTCACAAGTGCCGCAGACGTCGCCGACGGGACAGCCGTCAGGGCCTCCGGGTACTGCGCGCACTCCGGGCACCTTTCCGTCCGACACAACGGAAGGGCAAGCGCAACAGCCGGTGATGGATCCAATGGCGTCCGCCAAGAGGTTCGTCAAGGAAGCTGCTGAGGGATCCGCCACCGAAGTTGCACTGGGCAAGCTCGCTCAGGAAAAAGGTTCCAGCGATGCTGTAAAACAGTTCGGCAAGCGCATGGTTGACGACCATAGCAAAGCCAACGAGGAACTCAAGCAGGCGGCCGAGATGGTGCAAATCGAAGTGCCTTCAGAAACGCCAAAGAAAGCTAAGAAAGCACAGGAGAAGCTCTCGAAGTTGTCGGGAGCGGACTTCGATCGCGCATACGCCAAGATGATGGTGAGCGATCACAAGGAGGATGTAAAGGCTTTCGAGAGAGAGGTGCGCAGAGGCGCAGTACCGCCCGTGAAGAACTTCGCGGCGAAGACGCTGCCAACGTTGCAGGAACATCTGAAGCTAGCCGAGGAACTCTACGCTTCTGCCGGGAAGGGGTCGGAAGTAAGTAACCGGTAGCACGGGGCGGATGGCGCGCATCCGCCCTTCGTCAATGCGGCACAAGTAGAGGCGTGCTACGTGCGTACGGGATCAGGTAAGAACGTTGAGCGACTAGCGAGCGAGTCAAGCAGTAAGCCCTCGAGGCTCGGAGTCTGCTGGGGGTTATGCTCTTAAGCGATTCCTTAGGAATCGTAGCCGGGGCCATGAGGCGACCCGCACTCTTTCCAAAGCTTTTCCCAATTCCAGATCCCGTACGTCACTTCCTTAGGGAACGGGAATCCGAGCTGATGCGCGAGCATGCACACCTGCCCGCGATGGTGGGCTTCGTGAGAAACCATGTAGCACAGCATTTCCAGACCAACCGGCCAAGGCGAAGCCCAGCCATCTCTGCGAAACTTCTCGACACGGCTCCCACCACCACCGAGCGCTTCGGCGAGCATCTCCACGCAGCGAGCGGCACTTTCCGCCAATCCCGCACGAGCCTGCTGCGGCGTACAGTGGGCCCGGCTGAGCTGTCGTGGAACGTTCAAGTGCGGTGCTGTAAGCCTGACCCACTTGGAGCGGACAT
>DASQVJ010000454.1:0-6605 GCA_035640835.1 Bryobacteraceae bacterium | reverse complement strand
GCTTCTGTTCGTTCAAGTTCCCGCCGCTGGCAGGGTCCCCAGCGAAGCGCTTCAAGAAGATGTTGTCGGGACCAAACTCCTCGAAGAACGTAACCACACCTTGGCGAAGTCCTGTCAGCAATGACGAGACAGTCACCACCGTGGTGATGCCGATAACGATACCGAGCACTGTCAGGGCAGATCGGAATTTATTGATTCTGACGGCCGCGAGGGCCATTCGCAGATTCTCGGCCATTTGGAAGTTCATGGCTTACTCCGCTCGGAGCGCCTCCACGGGATCAAGTTTCGAAGCTCGATTAGCTGGATACCAACCCGAGACAATGCCGACCGTCGCGGACACAAAGACCGACAGGAACACATAGGTCAGCGTAATTTTGAGCTGCAGTTGAAACGCGCTACCTATGATTGCCACCAGCACTGCGCCGACGGCGATTCCAATCAGTCCGCCAACGCTCGCCATCACCGCAGCTTCAATCAGGAACTGCATGAGAATGTCAGAGCGTCTTGCGCCCAGCGATTTGCGTACACCGATCTCGCGAGTGCGCTCGGTAACGCTCACGAGCATGATGTTCATGATCACGATGCCCCCCACCACCAGCGAAATACACGTGACCGGCACAACCACCGCCGCGATCAAGCCAAGAATATTGCCGAGGAAGGATCGAATCGAATCGGGCGTCAGCACATCGAAGGTGTCCGGTTTGCCCGGTTGGTTGTGAAGCTTCGCTCTCATCGCGGCGCGTGTCACGTCAAGCGCTTCGTCGAGTTGCAAGCCCGTGTCCGGCCTGGCTCGACCGAAGACAGCGAAGCCTTGCCCAACCCCGAACAGTCGATTGAACATAGTCACCGGCATGTACACCGAGTTATCCATGCTGCGACCGAAGGCGGAGCCGAGCTTCTCCTGGATGCCAATGATGCGAAACTCAATGCCGTTGATCCGAATGATCGAACCGAGGGAGCTCCCTTGTGGGAACAGCTTTTCTCGGATGTCCTGTCCAATCACCGCCACCGCAGCGCGATTCCGCTCTTCCTCGTCCGTGAAGAAACGACCGTCGACGAGACTCACATCCCGGATCTCAGGAAGGCTTGCCGATGCTCCAATAAGCGCGGCCAGCTCATAAGTCTCTTCCCGAGCTTTCACATCCCCAAATCGTTGCCTGTAAGGCGAATAGAGCACGCGATCGCCTGTGGTCTCGCGCAAGTACTGGACGTCCTCCAACTGGAAGCGGTGGTTCTTGCGTATCTTCTCTGAAATCTCTTTGCGAGAGAGACGCCCCGCTGACGCAATTTGCGCGACGAGGTAGCTGTCGGTGCCGAATGCCTTCGCTGTGCTCTGCTCGGCATACGTTCCGAGGCCCTCAATCGCAGAACCCACCAGAACCACGCTCGAGACACCGATGATTACACCGAGCAGGGTCAGGAAGGAACGCAGCTTGTGAGCCCGAATGGAGTCGAGTGCGAGCCAAAACGCCGTGGCGAGGCGATATCGAATCCCTGCGGACGGGCGATTGGTCAAGAAGGGTCTCCTAAGACATCATACGCACGGTGCCAACGCATTGTTCCGTCTCGGTTTCTTCTGGTTTCATGCCGAGCGAGAAGCTTCAAAACCGATCCGATAAGGTTTCTTAGGCGAAGGTAGCCGTTACAAGGTTGCGTTACCCGAAGTCTCTGCGAGATCAACAATTTATGCAGTCAGCGTTGCAGTCGAGCTACGACACAAGTTTTGGAAACGCTGTTCAGGTAGCAGAGCGTCATCTGACTCAGCACGAACGCCGCGTCTGGATTCTGTCCGTGGTGATCGCTGCTGTTGCTCTTCTGCTCCATTTGATGGAACCGTATGCTCGCGTCAAGCCCGTCATTGAGCCGTTTACTCTTGAGGCAAACGATGCGGACGGCCGCATGCGGGTCGAATGGAACCCGGCGTCACCCGAAGTTCATCGAGCGACCGCGGGTCGACTCGAGGTGAAGGACGGCATTGAGAAATTCGAATTCCCGATTGATGAAAAGGTGCTGAAGAGCGGCAAGCTCGACTATCTGAGAAAGTCCGGAGACGTCCTGCTCAGCGTGACTCTCTTCCACAACAGTGAGAGGATCGCCTCTTCGAGTGTTCGGTCGGTAGGACCGTGACGTTTCCTTTACGAAAGCCCCGACCGATGGTGTGCGGCGAGGCTCGGAGTCTCGCCGCTTCAGTCAAGCAATTAGATCTGGCGAAGATCTCGCCCCCGCATCTCCTTAGGCTGCTCCAGCCCGAGTATCCCCAAGACCGTAGGCGCAATGTCCTGGAGTGCGCCATCCGTTCTGAGCTTCGCTGGAGTGTTTCCTACTAGAAGAAACGGTACAGGGTTCGTCGTGTGATAGGTGTGCGGGCCCCTTGTGTTGGGGTCGATCATCGTCTCGGCATTGCCGTGATCTGCCGTGATGGCCCAGGCTCCGCCTTTGGCCTTTAAAGCCTGATAAATGCGTCCGAGCCCAAGATCTACCGCTTCGACGGCTCGAACAGTGGGTTCCATCTTTCCGGAGTGGCCGACCATATCCGCATTCGCGTAGTTCATGACGATGAGGTCGAAGCCGCCTTGCTCAATGGCCTTGACCACTACGTCCGTCACACCCTCGGCGCTCATCTCCGGCTTCAGGTCATAAGTTGCAACTTTGGGAGATGCCACCAGTTCGCGCTCCTCACCCGAGAAAGGCTTCTCATTCCCCCCGTTAAAGAAATACGTCACGTGAGCGTACTTCTCTGTCTCGGCGACTCGTAGATTGCGCCAGTTCGCCTGCGCAAGCACGTTGGCAAGTATATTGTTCGGATGGTCAGGCGCGAGTACGTACGGCACTTTGAACCGCTTGTCGTACTGCGTCATGGTCAGCATATAGAGGTCGCGGGGAACTAACGATCTTGATGGCTGCTCGAGCGTCTCGTCCGTCAGTGCCATCGTCATCTCACGCCCGCGATCTGCCCGGAAGTTGTAGAAGAACGCAGCGTCTCCTTCACGAATCAAACCGACTGGCTCGTTCCTCTGATCGACGATCGTCACAGGTTCGATGAATTCGTCCGTTATCCCGCGCTCGTACGAACGACGGATTGCCTCTACCGGATCCGTTGCCTTCTCGCCAGTGCCGAACACCATCGCACCAAACGCCCGCTCGATGCGATCCCAGCGTTTGTCGCGATCCATCGCGTAGTATCGGCCCGATATGCTCGCAACCTTCCCGATACCGATGTCCTTCATTTCTCGAAGGAGCTGCTCCATGAAGCCGGCGCCGCTCTCGGGTGGAGTATCGCGTCCGTCCATGAACGCATGCACAAAGACCTCAGGCACGCCCTCGCGCTTCGCCATCCTCAGGACGTGGAAGAGATGCTGTATCTGAGAATGAACTCCGCCGTTCGAGAGCAGACCCATGACGTGCAACCGGGCTCCGCGAGCTCGCTGCATCAACTCGAGCAAAGCGGGATTCGAGTACCACTCGCCTGAGCTGATCATCAAGTCGATGCGCGTGACGTCCATGTAGATCACGCGGCCGGCACCCATGTTCAGGTGCCCAACTTCACTGTTGCCCATCTGCCCTTCTGGCAAGCCGACGTAGGGTCCCGACGTGTGAACAAGAGTGCTCGGATAATCTCGCAGCAGCGCGTCGTAGACAGGCTTGCGGGCGGCCGCGATGGCGTTGCCTTCACTAGCCGGAGAAAATCCCCAGCCATCGAGGATCGTCAGGACCAAAGGTGTTGGTTTGGCCATAGCTACTGTTTAAAGGCCTTTCGTCCGGCGTACTTGGCGCTCGGGCCGAGTTCTTCTTCAATGCGCAGCAACTGGTTGTACTTCGCGATTCGATCCGTGCGACTGGCCGAGCCGGTCTTGATTTGACCCGAACGCGTGGCAACAGCCAGATCGGCGATGAACGCATCCTCCGTCTCGCCACTACGGTGCGACGTCATGGACGTGTAGCCGTTGTTTGTGGCCAGTGCGATCGTCTCGAGCGTCTCAGTGAGCGATCCGATCTGATTCACCTTGATCAGAATCGAGTTCGCTATACCGCGATCGATACCCATTGAGAGCCGCTTCACGTTGGTAACGAACAGGTCGTCGCCTACCAGCTGAATCCTCTTGCCGAGCACTTCCGTCATGCGCTTCCAGCCATCCCAATCGTCCTCGGCCATGCCGTCTTCGATCGAAATGATGGGATACTGGCGAACCCACTCCGCCCAGAAGTCGACCATCTGCTCGGAAGTGCGCTCGCTCTTATCCGATTTCTTGAATACGTACTTGCCCGAGTTCTTGTCGAAGAACTCGCTGGCTGCGGGATCCAACGCAATACCCACCTGCTCACCCGCTTTGTAGCCGGCCTTGTCGATGGCCTCCATCACCACTTCCAGCGCCTCTTCGTTCGACTTCAGGTTCGGCGCAAAGCCCCCTTCGTCACCGACCGCCGTGGAATAGCCACGCTTCTTCAGCACTCCTTTCAGAGTGTGAAAAATCTCGGCGCCCATTCGAAGTGCATCGGAGAATCGAGTTGCTCCGTAGGGCGCGATCATGAACTCTTGCGGATCGACAGAGTTGTCAGCGTGTGCGCCGCCATTCAGGATGTTCATCATCGGCACAGGGAGCAGGTCTGCGGACACCCCGCCGAGATAACGATAAAGAGGCGTGTCCTGAGAACCCGCAGCAGCTCTCGCGACTGCCATCGATACAGCGAGGATTGCATTGGCGCCCAGGCGTCCCTTGTTCGGCGTGCCATCGAGCTCAATCATCTTGTGATCGATGAGGGCCTGATCTTCGGCTTCCATGCCCTGCAAAGCCGGCGCGATCTCGCGATTGATGTTGTCGACCGCCTTCAGAGTTCCTTTGCCGAGATAACGACCTTTGTCGCCGTCGCGGAGTTCAACGGCCTCGTGCTCGCCGGTCGAAGCGCCCGAGGGAACGGCTGCCCTTCCGAGACTTCCGTCGGCTAGAACAACGTCGGCTTCGACCGTCGGATTGCCTCGTGAGTCGAGAATTTCCCGGCCAAAGATGCTGACAATTTCCATACTCTTGGTGTGAGTCCTTGCTGGAGGTGGAGTTGTGTTGCGAAGTCACATTTTCGCACGCTGCCGAGAGCCTTCGCTTCAGGCCGAAGTGAACGCTGAAAAGAAACGCCTCGGGTACACTAAAGGCGGAGGGATCGGACCTCATGGGCCTTCAGCTGAGCGCAGACCTCGAATCACTCATGTCCAGGTCGGATACGACCCTCGATCGGGACACCCTGATTCGGGCTTATCGTCTGATGCTCCTCTCCCGGCGAATCGATGACCGGGAAATCTTATTGAAGCGGCAGAACCGCATCTTTTTTCAAATCAGTGGCGCAGGACACGAGGCGATCCAGGTGGCAGCCGCGTTGAACCTGCGAGCCGGTCACGATTGGATTTATCCCTACTATCGTGATCGTGCGTTGTCGCTGGCCCTCGGTGTCACTGCAGAGGATATGTTGCTGCAGGCCGTGGGTGCGGCAGAGGATCGGGCGTCGGGTGGACGGCAGATGCCTTCACACTGGAGTTCTCCGGAACTTCACATTGTGACAGCCTCATCACCGACGGGCACGCAATTTCTGCAGGCGGCCGGCTGTGCTCAAGCCTCTTTCTATCTGAACCCGACCGCCGATGAAATCACGCTCGTGTCGACAGGCGAAGGAGCTACGAGTGAGGGCGAGTTTTGGGAAAGCCTGAACATCGCTAGCCTGGAGAAGCTGCCTCTCCTCTATCTTGTGCAGGACAACGGATGGGCAATTTCCACGCCCGTTGAGAAACAAACGCCAGGCGGCAACCTGCTCCCTCTTCTGGAAGGCTTCCCTGATCTCTATCGGGTGGAAGTTGATGGGACGGACTTCCTCGCGTCCTATCGCGCCGTCGCACAAGCTGCGGCCTATTGCCGCGCGCGCCGAGGGCCCGCAGTTGTCCTCGCCAAGGTGATTCGCCCTTACTCGCACTCGCTCTCCGATGACGAGAAGTTGTATAAGACAGTAGCCGAACGCAACGCTGAGGCGCTTCTCGATCCCCTTGTACGCTACCCCGAACATCTGTTCTCGCAAGGTATCCTCGATCGCCACGCGCTGCAGGTGATCGTCCACGAGATCGATCGCGAGATGCAGCAAGTCACCGAGCGAGTTTTGAAAGCTGAGCCTCCGGCCCCAGGGAGTGCGCTGCAGTTCCTGTACTCGGACAACGTAGATCCAACCGGACCCGAGTTCGATGTGACTCCCCAGTTCCGGGGCGATCCCCGAACGATGGTCGACGAAATTAACCTCACGCTGTCGGAAGAAATGGCGCGCGACCAGCGGATCCTCGTATTCGGTGAGGATGTTGCCGACTGCAGCCGCGAAGCGAGTCTTTGTGAGGTGAAGGGTAAAGGCGGTGTCTTTAAGGCAACCGCGGGTCTGCAAATCGCCTATGGCAGCAAGCGCTGCTTCAATACTCCGATTGCAGAGGCGGCGATTGTGGGACGTGCCATCGGCATGGCGACTCGCGGATTGAAGCCGATCGCGGAGATTCAGTTTTTCGATTACATCTGGCCCGCGATGATGCAGATTCGCGATGAGCTAGCGAACATCCGTTGGCGGTCCAATAATGGCTTCTCCTG
>DASQVJ010000453.1:0-5329 GCA_035640835.1 Bryobacteraceae bacterium | reverse complement strand
GATCAGCTTGCGCGCTTTGGTCGGATACCGCGGTGCGTAGAGGAACTGCGTGTAGTGCCCCGGGTAGACCTCGTGGATCGTGATCACATCAAGCACCGGCCGGTTGTACAGGCGCAGATGCTCTTCTTTGTGCTTCGGGGTCCAATCAGCCTCCGGCGGGGTCACGTAGTAAAACGCTTCGGTTGCTTTCCGCTCGTAGGCGCCGGGCGTGTCCATGGATGCGAAGGTGCCGGACCTTGCGTAAGGAGGCGTCTCGAGAACCTGGGGCCGGATTTCAGAAGGCAAGTCAATGATCTTCTTGTCACGCAGGAACTGTCGAGCACCTTCCAGCGTCTGCTTGGCGAAATCGAGCAGCTTGTCTTCTGTCGGGTGATCGTTCGATAGCGAGGCCATGACTTGCGCAGGCGTCTTCTTCGGGTCGATTTTCTTCGCGGTTTCGATGAAATCGCGGTAGTCCTTCTCGAGATTGCGCTCGCCGATCTCCAGCAGCTTCGGTAACGGGATCTCGACCATTTCGTCGTACTTCAACTTGTCCGCGTAGTTCGTCGCGCCTATGGCATACGCGCCTTTCGATTTCGGCATCAGATCGTGCTCAAGCCACCGGGCGGCATCCTCGAACGCTTTGACAGCCGTCGCGTTCGCGGCCGCAAACTGCTGCCTGGTAGACTCGTCAACACCCTCGATGCCCTTAGCCCAATCCGGGAGTGTCGATTTGAAGAACCCCACCGAACCCTTCGCCATTCGCATCGCGAGATCTGTAAACTCCTTCGGTGGGTTCTGCACATTGGCCCGCATGTTCCTGAGCAACGGATCCACACCTTTCAATCGCACCGTGATTGATCCGAGCCTCTCGGGGGCGGGGGCGAAATTACGCTTCATCAGGCCATCGACGGCTGCGCCCGGAAGACCCACGTAGACCATCGGGTTGGTCTTCCACGATTGGATGACCTCCAGATCCTGCAGCTCACTTCTGAGCTGAGAATCGATGAGCTGTGCATCGATCGTGTTGGACTCGCTCAACTTCTGACCGCGCAATCCATCGAGTTTCGACAGCAGTCCCTTGATCTCGTTGATGCGTGCTTGGATGCGGGATGCCTCGAAGTTCTCGATCTGTCGATCGTACTCATGCAGACCCGCGGCGGTACCGTTGGTGGGGTACATGGCGAAGTAGAGCTTGAAGTGGTCGTCGATGAAGGCGTTGAAGGCGGGGTTCGAGGCCGGCTCAGGTGCTGAGGCCTCCTTGTGAGAGCAAGCGACTGACAGCAGGATCAGCGCCAAAGGCCATTTGCGAAACTTTTGTGACACGTCAACTCTTCAATTCGGCAGCAATCTCCTGCGCGGCTTTTCGAGCAGGCTCTACCTGGCCAACCTCAAAGCTGATAGCGCCCACTTTCGGGTGCCCTCCACCGCCATACCTTTCGCAAATGGTTGCAATGTTGTGCTTCAAGGGTTCTGTAACCCAAGGGTTCGAGCCCACGGACACCTTGGTGCGAAAGGTCGAGGTGCTCACGGATACCGTGTAGGTGGACTCAGGATACAAGTAGTACGGAATGAACTTGTTATAGCCTTCCAGGTCAAAACCAATCAGGTCGAAATAGACGACTCCGCGATCATGCGTCGCCTGTTGGCGTATGAGGTCGATCGAGCGGACGTGGCGTTCGTAAAGCGGCTTGTACAGCTCCTGGATCTCGGGCAAGGCGATGATCTCATTGAGCGGAAGGGTCCGCATATGTCCGATGATTTGCTGCACTGTGTCGGAGCCTTTCGAGCCTTCGATCACCAGCGTCAGCTTCATTGCCGCTTCTTTCAGCTCAACAGCATCTTTGGCACTTGTATATTGCGCACCGTCCACAATATCGGCCCAGGTCACCAGCTCATCGAGGTCTGGCGCATGGAATCCGTAGCGTTCACGAGCAATGGTTGAGATGAACTTGGTACACGAGCGGAAACTCGGATCGTACAATTTCTGCGGATTGTGTTCACGTTTCCAGTGCTCCGCGTCCTCTTGCGAAAGGAACGCGCTTTGATGATGATCGAACCACCACGTCAGCTTGGGATGCGTCGAATACTTGAAATCGACAATCGCATTCTCGTCGCCGTCGAAAAGGCGGTCTTCGAAGATCTGCGAGGCTTTGTGGGCCATCCCAGTGTAGGCAAACTGGGTGCTATTCCCCAGCCGATCCTGTAGGAAGCGGCTAAAGAACGCAGCGGACGCAGCTCCGTCGAAACAATGGTCGTGATACAAAATCCGGACTTTCATTCGGATGGGAAAACGTACTAGCTTGCCTGAATTGCCTCGGGAAAGCAAGTGCGGGGCTAAATATCATGAGATGTCTCCGAATTTTCCCAAGTTTCAACTAGTGGATATCCGAGCTAGACTTCGAGGCCGATCGAGCGCATCAACTCGATCGCATTGCTCTTTGTCACGATGCCGGGCCGCATCCGATAGTCAAACACGATACGCCCATCCTCAATGTGATCTTCGAAGTGAACATTCCGCGCAACCTCGCCGAGCGCGTCCACAATCGAGGCTAGCGCGAGATCGTGCGTGGTGACCAGGCCGATCGCGCCACGACTGACCAAGCTGATCAGGATCGCTTGAGCCCCAATTCGGCGGTCGTGCGAGTTCGTCCCGGCCAGTACCTCATCCAACAAATACAGCAGTGGTACGGGTCCATCGCTCAGATTGACGATCTGACGAAGCCTGAGGATTTCGGCATAGAAACGCGAGCGTCCCTCCTGCACGGAATCCTGTACTCGCATTTCGGCGCCCACGACCAGAGGTGATATTTGAAGCCTGGTCGCTCGAACGGGTGCGCCCGCCCACGCAAGTACGGCTCCAAGCCCAACCGAGCGCAAGAGCGTGCTCTTGCCCGACATATTCGACCCGCTGACGAGCATCAATCGGAGCGACGAATCGAGCCGTAGATCGTTGCGAACCGCCCGGTTCGAAGGTAGAAGCGGATGAGCCAATCCTTCGGCATCGAAAAGCGGCCCTTCCGGCACAAGATCGGGCCAGACGTCTTCTGGATTTTCGGAAGCATAGCTGGCGAGACTGCAGAGAGCTTCCACCTCGCCAATTGCCTCGAGCCAACTCGCAACCGCAGGTCCCGATCGCTGGCGCCAATCCTCTATGGCAATCGCCAAATGCGTCGACCACAACAGGATTCGAGCGACGGGTTTGAAGAACTCGTTGTGCGCCCAGTCGTCGCGTTCCACTAACGACCGCAGGTGCGCGATCTCTTGCGAAGCCTTGCGTCCCTGGGTCTGAATCCTGGCCTGCAGCGACCGAAGCCGGGGGGATTCGAACTTGTTGTTCTCGACCTTAGCGAGAAGGTCACCGATGAGACGAAGGTCATGCGCAGGCAGATCGACGGCGTGCAGCACCTGCAGAACCTTGTCGCGCAAGAGGAAGCCGTACACGCCTTGCACGAGCAGCCAGGCGACCGGGACATGCCAAGTCCAGAACTGGCCAAAGAACCCGGTCAAGGTGAGAAGGCTCACGAGCACAGACGCCGTGCTCACCCAACGCGCTCCGGTAAAGAAACGCACGGGTGGGAGCGATGTCCAGCGGATCAGCGCTTCTGGATGCACCTCGGCCCGGATGTCCTCACCGAGCAGAACCAGAGTCTCGCGAAAATCCAAGTGAGGCTGCAGTTCACGCACGGCCTCCTGGCGCTCGCGAACCTCTTCGACAGAAGCGGTGGTGGTCATCAGCCAACTGGCCAGAACCTCCTCGCCCGCGACTGTGCGTGCCATCGAAATGAGCTCGAAGACCGATCCCTTGCCAAAGAGGTCGAGATCCTCGGCGTAGGGATGGTCGGGAGAACGGAACTGATCGCCAGTGGATCCTTTGCCCGCCCAATTTCCATCCAGTCGAGCCAGGGCACGTTCGTACCAGGCAATGGCGCGCTTCTCTCTTGCCGCTGCGGCGGCCACGCGCTCGTGCCAGACAACCAGGATCACAAAGATCGCGACGGGGATCGGAACAAGCGACACGTTCCACCAGGCCACGACCGCACCCAATAGCACGGTTACCAACCGGATGTTACCTAACGTTTGGGATTGCTTCTCGTGCTGTTCGAGAGCCTTACTGCGGTACTGCAGGCGCCTTTCGTATTCGAGCCGCAATCTTTTCAGTTTAGTTCGCGTAACCATCGGTCGTCTGCTTCGTTCAAAGGACATGAAAAGGACAGCAACCTACTTACTCGCGCTGGCATTCGTGGTGCCGGCGTTTGCGCAAATGCGTGACAACCGCGATCCGAAGCTGAGCTGCGACGGTCGCGAGAACTGGAACGGCGATCGTGTCCAGCACTGCGAGATTTTCGAGCGCACCATGCCTGCGGGCGGTCAGCTAAACATCGATGCCGGGAAGAACGGCGGGGTCAGCGTACGAGGCTGGACACAGAACAACGTTCTGGTTCGCGCCAAGGTCCAGACCTGGGCACCCACGGAGGCCGAAGCGAAGTCGCTGGTCAGCCAGATACGGCTGGAAACCGCCGGCGGCCAGATTCGCAGTGACGCTCCCAGCTTTGACAGTGGCCGAGGATATTCGGTGAGCTTCGAGGTTTTCGTTCCACACAATACGAACGTCGGCATGCAAGCGAACAATGGGGGCATCCACATTGAGGACGTTCGGGGCGACATCCATTTCGATACGCGGAACGGCGGTGTTCATCTCCAACGCGTGGCGGGCGATGTGCGCGGCCAGACGACCAATGGAGGACTCCACATCGAGCTCATGGGCGATCGTTGGGACGGCGGCGAACTCAACGCGAGAACGACAAACGGAGGGGTCAAGCTGGTGGTGCCCGAAAATTACTCCGCTCGTCTCGAGGTTTCGACGGTAAACGGTGGCATGAACGTGGACATTCCCCTCAAGGTGACAGGCAAACTTACCAGGGACCTGAACGTCACGCTTGGCAACGGTGGCCCGCTCATCCGCTTGGCAACGACGAATGGTGGCATCAACATCTCCCGAAAAAGTGGTGTCTAGGATCGCCCGGCTTCATGCACCGTTAACGTTCCGGTTGTTATCCTGGAACTGCCAAACGACAAAATCAGGGGTGGTGAAGCCGGTTGCTCGCTCAGAAATATCGCGTCTGGATGGAAGATTGGGAGGCCAAGCTCTGCTTCCGAACCAATGATCGCGTGGTTCGACCGTTCGAATGGGGCGACGAGTGGGCTTCCAGTTGGTCGGTGACCGAGAAGGTCCATCGCAACGGCCACGACTCGGAAGGCTTCCTTCGGCTGGTGAACCAATACGCAACGGCTCACAGCGATGAGTTCTACGCCTACGACGTTCCCAAGGACTTCCACCTCGAACGTG